>CALVVG010000006.1 GCA_944363795.1 uncultured Bacilli bacterium
ACATCATACTTTTTAGTATAAATACTGCTTATTCCTCTAGTAAATTTATAGGTATCATTTAATAGACAGAAAGTTGTATTGGAGTTACACTGATTCCTTGACCAAAAGCAGTTGTAGCAAGCTCTACATTTCCCATATTATTAACATCAAATAATATCCCTGTACCTTCGCCATTTAAATCAATACCTGTTTTTTCTCCAAAGCCAAAATTATTAATATACTGCATTAATGTGTCTTTTCCAAGTTTAAGACCTAGATTTACAAATCCTGGATTACAAGAATTTTCTACTACTTCTAAATATGATTGATCACCATGACCACCATGTTTCCAACAATGAAGTGTTGCACCATCCACAGTAATAGAACCAGTATCAGTATATCTGTCTTCAAACAAGTTAATTAAACCTTCTTCTAATGATGAAGCTAGTGTAATTATCTTAAATGTTGACCCAGGTTCAAAAGTCATCCAAATTGGCAAATTACGATTTATAACTTCTGTACTATAATTTTGATAATCATTGGAGTTAAAATTAGGTCGACTTGACATAGCCAGTATTTCTCCAGTATCTGGATCCATAGCAATAGCTATAGCACTGTCGGCATCATATTTACTCATTGCATTATCTAATTCATTTTCCACTGCTTGTTGAAGTTCAATATCGATCGTCAATTGTAATGTAATTCCGCTAGTTGGTGCTTCATAAATCTCAGCTAATTCTAATTTGTGTCCTTTACCATCAGAAAAATATTTTATAGAACCATCTTCACCAGTTAAATAATCATCATAATATAATTCTAAACCTGATAAACCTTGATTATCAATTCCAACATAACCTAAAACATGACTAAGTAAATCATCATATGGATAATAACGTTTCGATTCTTTAACTAAATAAACCCCATCTATTTTTAAAGAATCTATCTTTTCTGCCGTTTCATAATCTAATTGTCTTCCTTCTGGATGAACTCTTTCAATGGAAGTTTTTTTGGACAAATGTTTCAGCATATCCTCATAATCACAATTTAATATTTCGCTCAGTTTTTGAGCAGCATCTTTTTTATCTACAATTTGATTTGGTATAACTACTAATGACGTAGTAGTTATATTTGTAGCTAAAACTTCGCCATTTCGATCAACTATTTCTCCTCGATCAGCAGATATTGGAAGTTCTCTACTCCATAAAGATTCAGCTAAAGTATTTAGCTTTTCATAAGCAAATACTTGAATATAAAAAACTTTAATAATAGCTATCAATAAAATAATAGCCACAATTAAAAAAACATATCTTATTCTTGTGTGTATTTCATTAAAAAACAATATTATCCCCTCTTATAAAGAATATGATAATATTGTTTAATATATTTTTATTTTATTTATATTTTAGTTTTCATCATAGTTTTATAAACACTTTTTATTGTTTCTTTTTTATCATGGTTCATATCTATAAAATTTAGATGTAATTGGTATCCACTATCTAAACTAAATAATATTTCTACTTTACCAGGTTTAAAATTAATCGCACTTGTTGATATAGAACAATAAGGAATAATATGAATTTTCTTATAATATACAGCCAAAGTATCTCTATCAAAAAGAATCATTTTTTTATCAGTAAAAACAACATAATCTTTTAAATTTTTATATCCAATTAATATTTGTTCATTAGTTTCTACATATTCTTTAGTATAATCTGGCAAATTTTCTTTACTTACTTCAGTTTTAAAATCAAAATATTTAGTTAGCTCTTTAAATTTAATATATGCCACTTTAATCACTTCCTATTATCAATTTTAGCATATAACAAAAAAAAACGATAGTATCAAACTATCATTTCTTAATTATTTTGTAACTGCAACATCAGCTATTGTATCCCAATTCATTTTTTGAATCAATGTATAATAACTAATTTGAGGTTCAGAATAATTAACACTAATTTTATTTTTTTCCATTAAGTAATCTGCATCATTTTGATTTAAGTTATCACTATTTGTTAAAATCAATATTCCTGCTAAAGGACTAACTCCATTATTATTATCTAATGTTATATTATTATTAATTATATTAGCTACATTTCCATTATATCCAAAAATATGTATAGCGCCTTTGGCGTTGATGTTTTGAATTGAAATGGTACCATTATACATTTCTTTTAAATTTGTATCGCCAATTTTAATGGTTCCTTCACCTTGCTTACCTGCATCTAATGTAATATAACTACCACCTTTTATATCAATATTAGTAGCTGTTTCTTTTACATTAAGGGATGCTGCATTATCCGCTTTAATATTTACATCAATTAAAGTTATATTAGAATTAGTTAATGTTAATGTACCATTAATTTTGCTAGTTTCATTACCAATTATAGTTGTATTAGCTGGAACATTCAAATTTGCAGCATTTAATTCCACATTTTCCGGTAATATAATTTTTCCACCTGCATTTATTGCATTTTCAACAGCTGCAGCTGTTACATCTTTTCTTAAATTAATATTGTTAAAAAATGTTTTATTATCACTATTATCAACTACACAAACACTAACATTATCTATATCTTCAGTTATAACAAATGGTCCTTTAAATGGATTTGTGGTAGCTGTAAATTCTTCATGTTCTCCATTCATTAATTCATCACAACTTTGATAGTTATGTTCATAATCATAGTAAATAATAAATTTTTCACTATTATCTACCATTTCAAAATCAATACTTCCAAAATATGTAGTGTTGCTTGATACACCATTTACTATTGGACAGTTGTATCTTTTACTATTACCCATCTAGTTTGTGTAAGAGAATGACTACCATTAATTAAAGAACTATTTCCTGAAGCATCGGTATAATCATAATATAATAAATATCTACCTTCTCTATTAGTATCAACAATACCAGTATCTACATTTTCAATAAAAGTCATACCTAAAGTATAATATTTAATTGCAGAAGGTTTTAAATTATTAATAGTTGCATCAACATTATCAGTCATAGTTGCACCTAAATCAGTGTATTCTGATCCAAGTTCAACATTAACATCATGCGGTCCATTAATCGTAACATTAGGATTTGTTGTATCTGACATCATAACTAACATTACATCTTTAGTTGTATTACCAGCTTTATCTGTTACTTCATAATATACATTGTATCTTGAACCACTTGGTTTTCTAGTATCAAGACCATTACTAAAATCATAATCATAATCATTGTCTTCTTGTTTTCCAGTATTATCATAAAATTCTACTTTATATGGTTTAACAGATACTTCTTCATCAAATGATGCATCAATAGCTTTAGCTGTAATGTCTTCTAATGTTTTTGGAGTTCCTGATTCAATACGTAAAACATTATCATATGTTTCTTCAATTCCTGCTAAAATTAATTCTGGATCAGTTGTATCAAATATAACTTTGTCATAGCCAACATCATTTAAAATATCAGCATTTGTAAATGTTGCAGGATTTCCAAATTCATCTTCTACATCAATTGAAAACTCTAGTTCACCTTCCTTAGTTTCTTCAGGAAGTTTAGTAGTTGTAGCATAGAAATAACCTTTTGTTACTTCTTTTTGTTCTGTAAGCTTATATTGAACGCCATTAATTGTGAATACAGGATCTTTTGCTAATTTTTCATCTACTGTTAAATAAATACCTACACTATGAGTTTCATTGGCATATTGTTTATTTTCATTAGATGAATTAATTCTTAATTCTTTTACTTGTGGAGCAGTTCCATCAACTTCAAACATGACAACTGTATTATTTCCACCTTTGTCAATTAATTCAAGCTTATATACACCATCTGTAAAATCATAAGCAAAATCAGCATCATTGCCAAAATATACTATTTGATCATTTTTGCTTAATCTTACTGTACCACTTTCAGAAAATTTAATATTTTCAATTTTTTGATATTTATGAAGTGTTTTTATATCATAAGTATTATATTCATCTTTATCATTGATAAATATAGATCCGTATGTTCTATCAATTTCAAAATTAATTGATACTTCATGATTTGCTTTATCAACAGCTTTTAATTCATACTTATCTGTATCACAAATTAGTTCACCATTTGTGTATTCTTGCCCATTAAGGGTAATACTTTTCATATTAGCATCAGTAGCTTCAGCAAAAACACAATAATTATGAACACTTGGTTCTATTACTTTATGATTTCCATCGCCAAACCAATAATATAATGTTATTTCAGGGTCAGTCTTATCTATATTATAAGCTCCCTTTGAGCTATAAGCTGTTGTTTCGTTTCCTGCAACATCAATTGCTCTAATATGTAAACGATTTCTACCTTCAATAGTTGGAATATTAATTGTATAAGTTCCATCTTCATTATTGATTATATTTTCAGAATCTATTTTGGTTGTAGCATTTACATATTTATTAGTATTACTCCAAGTATAATATACTTCTTTTAAATTAGCATCTTTAATTGTTATTGCTAATTTATCAAGATCATAATATTTATTATAATTATGAGTACTAGCGAATACTACTTCTGGATTAATAGTATCCACAAGCATTTCGTTTTGTTCATTATTTGTAATGTCTTCATTTGTTAAAGTAACACCAACATTTCCTACAACATCAGCATACTCTGATACTTCAATTTGCATTAAACCATTTTTAGTATTTTCATTTACTTTATAGTCATAAGTATATGATTTCATTTGAGAATCATATTTCATTTGTCCTACTTCTTCACCATTAATAGTTAATGTTGGTTCTGTTGCAGGATTTTCTACAAATGATACAATTATTCTTACTATATCACCAATAGTTGCTACCTGTAACCATTTACCATTTTCGTCTTTTCTGCTAACATTTGTTAATCTTAATGTTTCATACTTTGGAGCAATTGTATCCATAAATATTTTATTACTATTAGTTACATCAATAGTAGCTTCTTTCGTTTTATTATCTAAAGTAGTATTACCTGCTTTATCAATAACATTGGTAATTGCTAATTTTACTTCTACATCTTGTAAATTAGCAAATTCTTCTTCATTTACAACATATTTAACTCTATATAAATATTTGTATTCTTCTTTATCTTCTATAGTTAATTCAACATCATCACCACTTAAAGTAATTTTTTTATCACCATAAGTAAATGTAAATGTTGGATTTTCTTTTAATTCTTCATTAGTTCTAATATATGCTACTAATGTATCACCAAAAGTTGCATAATAATTAGTATCGTTTTGATATCCACCATTAACATAGAAGTTAACTGCATTATAATTTGCTGCAGTATTATCTATTGTAAATTCAATAGTTTCTGATTTATTGCCAGCAACATCAGTAATATAAAAGCTATAATTTCCTTCTTCTGTTAATTCCGTTCCTAATTCATAGTTATTATATTTTTCTCCATCTTTTTTTAGATGCATACTACCAAGTTTTGAATCATCTTCGACAGTTATTTTAACTGATTGATAATAACCACCATTTTCAATTCCTTTTATAACTGGTTTATTATTGTCAATAGTAAACTTAATAGTACTTTCATTTCCTGCTCTATCAATGGCTTTTATTTCATATGTGCCATTATCCTTAAATTCCTTTGTAAATTCTAATTTGATACTAGAATTATAATTATTATCAAAAGTTTTTAAAACTTCATTATCATTATTTACTAATATAACTTGTTTTAAGCTACCATCAGCAATATTTAAAGATACACTCTTATAAGTACCATTATCAACTAATTCTACATCTTTACTACCAACTTTTGCTGATCCTGTAATTACTGGATTCATATTATCTTGATATAAATTAAATTTTTTAGTGGCATTTCCTGCTTTATCGTATCCGATTATATCATATCTTACATTATCAGCTTCAGTATCTTTACTAAAGATTAATTCATTTTCAAAAATTTTACTAGTTTCTTTTGTTACATGATTATATACTTCCATATAATCAAAATATTTATCAGTAAATATTAAAGTTCCTTCTTTAATTATATTACCATTTGTGTAATTACTAGTTGGAATAGTTTTATCTACTACTATATTGTAGGTATTAGTATTTCCAGCTTTATCTGTTAGTATCACTTTATATCCAGATTCACCAGTAGCTGTCCATCCTTTTGCTATAGCATATTCAGTTCTATCATGGCCATTTACTTCAAATAATTTGAAATTATCATCCTTAACAGTCATTGTCACATCAACATTATAGTACAATGTTTCATCAGTTGCTTTAATTTCTTTACCATTAATTACAAGCAATGGTCTAACTGTATCGATTGTAATTTCTTTTGAAACAATATTACCCACTTTATCTTTAGCAGTAATTTTATAAACACCATCTTCAGTTAATGTAAAAGTAAATGTTCTATTTTCACCGCTTTTTTTGTCAAAATCACCATCAGTTAATGTATATTTTTCATCTCCATTTGGTCCTTCAACTAAAACTTCAGTTAAGAATTTATCAAATACTGTCAATGTCACATTTTGATTAGAAATATCTTCAATTACGTTACCTTCACTGTCAGTAAATGTTATAGAAGCATCAGTTGTATCAACTGCTAACCAATAAATAGTTTCATTACCAGCTTTATCATAAGCATATATTTTATAAGTTCCTTCTTCATTTAATATGACTTCTAATGTTTCATCTTGAGCATTATAAGTTATTGAATCTTTTGTATCTTGATTTTCTACAATAACTTTATCAAGAGATAAATCAGTAATTTCGATAACAGCATCATTTTTATTATTGAAATGAGTTGTATTAGGAACGTTCATAATAGTTTTCGTAGCATCAGTTTCATTTCTATCTATTGTAAATGTAACAATTGTTGGTTCATTAAAAGAACTATCACTTACAGTAAGAACATATGTTCCTTCTTTATTTAAATTTTCTAAATCTGCATCTTTTATTTCTTTACCATCAATAGTTAATACATAAGATACTTTTGTATCATCTTCAATTTCTACTTTGACAGTTTTAGCGTTAGTAAACTTACCGTTTAAATCTTCCGGTGTTACAATTGGTGATGAATTATCACTAAGTATTGCTAAAATATCTTCAAATGTTTCATTAGCTTTTTCATCATTTAGATTAGCTATATTTTCTTTAGTAATATCATTATCAACTCTAAATTTTTCTGCAGCTTTTAAATCATCCTTATTTGTTGCAGAATTAACTTTTTCTGATAATTGAGCAAGCAATGCCGCATAATCAACAGTTTGAATTGCTGGACTATCTATTTCATCATTATTATCAGTTACTTGATTTCCACCATTATTAACCGAATTATTTACTAAACGATTATTACCTCCTTCCTCTTCAGATTCTCCATCAGTTTGTTCTTGTGGAGTTGTTTGACCATTATCATTTGTACCATCATTTTTAGATGGTTCTCTTGTACCATTTCCTTGGTCAAATGATTCATCTTCATCTTGAGCAAATACAAAAGTGCCAAGACCAATGATTAGGAAAAGTACAATAGCTAAAATTAGACCTTTTCTCTTATCCATAATATCCTCCCTTTCTAGCTGGCTATAATATACCACATTTTTCCTTTATTTTCAACAGAATTCAAAAAAAAACTAACCTCCCATATATACTTTATGATAAGTTAGTTTTTTATTTTCTAAAAAACACTAATTTTGTTTATTGGCCATATTCTTAAAGCAATTTTTCCATTTATATTTTTTTTAGAAATTAAACCAATTTCTCGACTATCTACTGAATTTTCACGATTATCTCCCAAAACTAAATACATATTTTCAGGAATTGTAGAATAACCTAATTCATTAAGTGAAAAATCAGGATATTCTACATTATCTTTTAAATATTCTTCTTCATATAAATTATTATTAATATATAGTTGATTATTTTTTATTTCCACGGTTTCCCCTGGTAAACCAATAACTCTTTTAATTAAATATTTGGTATCTGCATAATCTAAAGATATTATATCTCCTCTTTCAACATCAAAAATACGATAATTAAATTTATTTAAAATTAGAACTTCACCATCACTTAATGTTGGATTCATTGAGCTACCAACTACTTGCGTAACAGATACAACATAAATCATTAAAAATAATATTACAAATACTATTAGAACTAATTTTAGTGAATCTTTTATTAATTCGCGAATACTTAACCAGTCCATTTAATCACCCTTTATCTACAATAAAAATTATATAATAGATATTTTTTTAAAGTCAATGTTTTCAACTATTTTTTATATTTTTTATACTTAATATTTACAATAATATATTAGAATTTAAAATATTTATTTATGCGCTTAATATATATGGAACACTAATGCAATTATTACCTAAAAAACATATGTTGCATTTAATGACCTATTTTTAAATATTTATCTGTTTAATTTTTTTATAAATTTATTATTTCTTTCATTATTTATCATCTATTATTTTTCTTTTAAAGTTATAAAAAAAGTCGAGAATATTATCTCAACTTTCTTAAAATATTTTTATTCTTCTAACAATTTAACTTGCACTTTGGCATTAAATATTTTTCCTTGATCATAATTTTGTTCTTCTCCAGTACCATGAAGAGTAAATGATATTGTATATTTTTGAGTATTATTTGGTTCTATTGCAATGCGTGTTGCAAAAGTTTCATTATTCCATGGAGTTGTATCCCAATCTTGTTTATAACCATTATTATCACTAGTTACACGATACCAAAAATTGTTACTTTCAAAAGTATTTTGATTAACAATCCAATTTAAATCATAATATAAAACTTTATTTGTTGTATTTGTAACTTCGAATGTTAAATCTGGAATAGAAGTATTTACACCTTGACCAACTTGATCATCAGGGTAAATATTTTCAGCATTTATAACATCTTGATTATCATAAATTACTACTAAATCAGCAGTAGTAAAATCAATTCCACCATTTCCATCTTCACTAGTTCCCCCACCATTGTCATTTATATTAATATTTGTACAATTTTTGTCACAAACATTATCTTTATCCTCATCGCAATTTATATCACAAATGCCATCACCGTTTACATCTAAATCCAGATCCTTAATACCATCACCATCAATATCTCGATCTAAATCAATTTCTCCATCACCATCATAATCAATGTTCATATCTGGCCATCCGTCATTATTTGTATCACAATTTATATCACAAACGCCATCACCATCAATATCTTGATTAATTTTATTAAATATTGTTCCATCCTCCATTACAACATTAAAAATTGGTTTTCTATTATTATGATAATCTATATTACGATCAGGTTTTTGATCTTTATCTATATCACAATTTATATCGCATATACCATCATCATCTAAATCAATATTCAAATCAGGTATTCCATCCCCATCTAAATCTTGATTCATTTGCATACGTCCTAAATATTGAACTCCGGAATAAGTGGCAAAACCTCCTAAGAAAAGGAAAGCTAAAGCAAAAAGAATTATTAAACCTAAATTACCATTCTTCTTAAATTGAAAAACTAATTTACTACCATTTTTAGCAACTTTTAAGCTACCTGGCAAATAAATTTCATTATCTTTAGTATCAAAGCAAATATTTAAAACTTTTTCTATGTGTTTTTTTTCTATTTTATATTTGCCTTCATACATCGATTCTAATTTTTCTTTTATTTTCTCATCTTGTTTTTCGGCATTTAAAAGCATAAACTCTTTTAAATCAATAAGTTCTCTTTTATTATTTGTTTCTACTTTCAAATCTTTTTCATTTCTTTTTGCCATAATCTACCCTCACTATTTTAATATTGCATTAGCCTTTTTAGAATTTTTTTCGAAATCATCAAAAAAATCTTGAAAACATTTTCTAATATTATTATAAATTCTTTCTTTTCTTTTATTAGCTTCCCTAAATTCTTTAGTTATAATTTTTTTAAATTCACTTTCTTTAATTTGAGCGGAAAATACAAAATCATTAATTAATTTACTTATAATGGCTTCATTATAAACGGCTTTTTCAACACTTTCCTTATCTTTTAGTGCATCATCATTTATAAAAAATGCTAAATCATATTTTTCTTTAATTAATGGATCTTTTATTTCCTTATTTTCTTTAACTATTGATGTAACTGGTTTTATATTATTTTTTTCTAAATATTCCCATAACTCCAAAGCTTTTATAAAATTTGGTTCTTTTAAAATTACGTTAGTTTTTCTTATTGGACTTCTTACGGGACTGCTTTCTTTTAAGCCTTTAATAAAAGTACTATTTTTAAAAGCTCCTATAACATCTCGTATATATTCAATACGTTCATCTAAAGTATGACCATCTTTTGAAGCATTAACCTCATCGTGATAACTGCTTTCCAAATTTAACGTTATTTTTACTTGAGCATTTTTTATTTTTTGTATTCCTTCATAACTAACATTATTAGTTATTTTAGCAAATGACTTTTGATCAGATTCGCTTAATTTATTTTGAACAAACATATATAAATTATCAACTAATGATTTAATAAATCTGTTTTCATATAAATCAATTGTTTCTTCTCGGTAAACATTTAATAATTTTAAAGGAATAACAGTTCCATCATCATGAACTTCTTGAATTAAATTAGTATTTTGAGCTAAATGTCTAATAGATTCTTCAGTCACAACTTTGGCTTTTTCTATTGGAACTATATTTTCTTCTTGAACAATAAATCGTCTGGGATTTCGAATAATATTGTCTAGATATGGTATTGATTCTTCTACCATATCTATCCAAGTTGTATCACTTACTTGTTTTTCAATGTTTCTTTTTATAGAAATATTAGAACTAGTTGATTCAATAAATTTTGTAATTTTATCTTTATTTAAATTATTTAAATAATCTACTATATTCATATTTCACCTATATTGTTTTCTTAAGTCGAAGTAAATATGCTTTACATTCTGGAGTTTTACCAGTTCCAAATAATTTTTCAAGATAATTTATCAAGCCATCAATTTCATCTTTAATATATGCTAAATTTAATTGTTCAAACTTTCTTAGTATTTTATGAGCAATCAAATAATCTATACCAGCTACTTCGTCACCACCACAAGCCACAAATGCTGGAACAAATTCTCTTAATTGTTTAACTATACGATTACCAAAAGCTAAACGGAAATGATCTATAACATATCTATCTAATTGAGCAATTTTTTCCAATGTTTCATCTGTAACGGGATTTTTTTGAGCTGCTTCTATAAATAAATTTTGAAAATATTTATAACTTACTTTAACAGCTTCGGTATCAGGTGCTGTAAATGGTTCACATTTATCATCTATTGCAATAGGCATAGCTCTATCATAAACTTTATCAGTTATCATAAATGTAGAGTCATCATTATTGATTGTACCAACATACCACATATTTTCTGGAATTTTCAATTTTCCTTCATCCAATTTTTGAGGATCATTTGGCCAAACATTAGGAACTAATTCTACAACCCAATCTTTTTTATTTGGAAGTTCTAGAATTGATAACATTTCTGCAAAATAATATTCAACACGGGAAATATTCATTTCATCAAGTAATGTTATATAAACTTCATCAGTATATTGGGCTTCATACATTTTTTCAAGTATTTCAGTTTCATTAAATTTTTTAGTAAATTCATTAAAATATCCAAATATTTCAGTTGAATCTCTCCATGATGGTTGAACACTAGCAACAGTTGTTTCATTTTCAACAAAAGAACCAAATGCATAAGCAAGTGATGTTTTACCAGTACCAGAGATACCTTCCAATATAATTAATTTATTTGAAGCAAATGAAGCAACAAATAAACGAATTAAATTAATATCATAATATAAATGTAACTTTGATGCTGAATAATTACGAAACATATCGCATAATTGTTCTAATGAAAAATCGTTATTAATTACAGCTGGTGTATAATCACTAAACTTTTGATCAACAGAACTTAATTTAAAGAATCTACTTTCACCATCTTTTAATTCATTTTTAATATTTCCTTCTTCATCATATTCAATATTGCCTTCACTATCTGTAAGCTCAGCAATTTTGGAATTTTGTTTTTTTAATTTTAATATTTCATTATTTAATACTTCTATTTCATCAATTAATTGGTCTTCTTTTTTGACATTTCTTCTATATCTCATATATGTCCTAACTGCTCGATAAATTAAAAAGATAATAATTGCAAAAATTGCTATTAAAAATATAATAGATAATATTAATATTACCATTCCTAATCCAGTTAAATCGCTTTTATAATCTTGAACTACAGTAACATAATTAACTATATTAAATATTTGACCTAAACCTTCACCAATTCCTTTAATAATTGCTAAAAAACCTTCAAATAGCGGTTCCATAAACTTTGTAAAAAATTCTCCATACACATTCATTTCAACTAATCCTCCTTATTCTTAATTACAAACTTTATATTATTTTTTTCCCAAGTATATTCATTTTCTTTATTATTTTCTATAAATTCTTTATTGACGATAACTTCCATATCATATGTAAATTTATTTTCATTTACATTTTCATTGTTTAAATATTCATAAATTAAATTAAAGCCCATTTCTTTTATAGTATTTAAACTATCAATATATTTACTTTCATCATCAACGTTAACTAATATTTTAATATATTTTTTTAAATATTGATTATCAAACTCTTTAAGGATATTTGGCCTTTTATTTAAAAAATCATTCATTTTGATTAGATATGTACCAATTTCTTTATTGCTAATTAATTCCATTAATATTTTAATTTTTAATAATTCGTAAGACATTTCCAAAAACTTTGTTGTAAATTCTTTTTTTATTTCTGCAATCAGATCCTTATCATATTCATCTAACCCCTTTATATTATAATTAAAATTAAAAGTATAATATAATGGCTCTATTGTATAAATACGATATTCATTGCTATAATCCTTCGATTTATAAAGTTCAAAAAATTTATTATCATCCTTATTGTTTTTCTTAATTGCATCAAATAAATCATTTATTCTAATTCTATCATTAGCATAAACTTTTAATAATTTAGTCTTTTTTAGATAATTTAATAAATATTTAAATTTACTTTTAGTATCTATAAAATTACCATCAATTACATTCGTTGAAATATCTACATAACAAGCAGTACAAACTATTACAGACAATAAAAAAGTTTCATTTTTCTTTTGCCTAAGCATTCCTTCCTGTGCTGTTTTTTTACAATATTTAATTATTGATTGGAGCACTAAATTAATATTATCATTTGAATATTCAATGGGATTATCCCGATGTATATTATTATCAAAATAGTAACTATTAGCATATATATCTATTACATCTTTACATATACTATTAAATTCGTTTTTAGTTTTCCACATTTTATTTTCTTCTAAAGTAATTAACGATTCTAGTATCTTAGCATATTCCAATAAATCCTTTTTCTTTTTTTCTACGTATTTATCGATAACACTTAAACTCACTATCTATGTCACCTAACCTATTCTTTATAAATTATATCAAACTAAAAATTATAATGCAATATTGCAATTATCATTTTACTAAAAATCCAAAATTTTATTTTCGTAAATCCAGTGTAAAATACACTTGAATACATAAATAATATAAGATAAAATTAAAATAGAAAGAAGGTTTAACATGACAATATATGACGATTATGAATCAAAAAAAATGCTCGAAAGTATAAACAGAAGTAATTTTCAAAAAAAATACATGCAAAATTTTAATTTAGAAAAAAATAAAGAAGTGTTATATGAAAAATCCCGAGGTAACGTTAAAATTGAAAAAAGGAAAAAGAAGAAACTTCCTTGTGTTATTATAATATTAATGGTTGCTGGTATTACTGCTACAGTCAGTTCCCATATAATAAATTTAAAAAATGATATTGGAGCTAGTATTTATGCCATTAGCAATGATACTACTGTTGACGATCATACATTTAAAACTAATGATGGCTTCGATTATGACAACAAAAGTATTGCTGCAAGTGTCTTAGCATCAGATAATCAAGAAAATTTAGATATAAAACTATATAATTTATATTTAGATTATAATTATCAAGTCATAGAGCAAATGAACGAAGTATTTGCTCATATGCATACAATAATAAGCAACAATCCAGATGCTTTTACAACAGAACAAAAGAAAGTATGCTTTTATCCAGATTTTCAAAGCTATTTATCAGCTCGTGGATTTAGTGATTTAGAAGATTATAAAAAAAAGATGAACGAAATTATAAATATCTATAATAATTATCAAAATATTGATGAAAAATTAACAGAAGAATTTAATAATATAGGAGGAAGATAGAATGGATAATTTTACAGAAATTGATACTTTAACTTTAAATAATGGAAAAAGTTATATTGTAACAGATCAAATAGTTATTGAAAATGATACATATTTATTTTTAAATAATGAAAATGATTATAGCGATTTTTGTATAAAAAAATTAATACCTAATAATAATGAAGAATTGCAAGGCATTGAAACAAAAGAAGAATTTAATAGAGTATTAAATGCTTTTTTAGAAAAAAATAAAGATTTATTAAAAGAAGAATAGCTGTGCTATTCTTCTTTTAATTCAATATTCAAAATCATATTATTTACATCTATTACAGTATCAACGCTAATGCTTTGCGAAACAACATAGCCATATCCATTGCTTTCAAAATTTAAACCTATTAAGCCACAATATGTTTTAACTTCACTTAAACTCCATCCTGTCATATCAGGCATTTTAATTTCTAACCCATTAGTTACCAAAAATAGTTTTCCTCCTTCTAAAAGGGTGCTATTTTTTAAAGGATATTGATTAATAATATATTTACCATTACCAATATTAGTTATTTTTATTTTTTTATTTTCCAGTAAAGCATTAACAGTATTAATATCTTTACTTAAATAATTATCTATATTTATAATTTTACTTAAATCATTTTCTGTTGTATCTTCTGTTAATTTAGCATATTTACCAATTTCTTCAATAGCTTTTGTAGTCACATCTGCAAATCTTAAACTATTTCCTTCAAAACGCCGAGCAGCTGCGTAAACAATGTATTGAGGTTTATCTTCAGGAAAAATTCCCCCAAAAGATCTAATAGAATCATATTCACCAGTCAAATATCCACCATTTGGTGACGCAATTTGAGCAGTTCCAGTTTTGCCCATTAAACTTAATCCTTCTGGTTGCCAAGCTGTTCCATTTAAGCCTTCGTATACTACTTTATGCATAAGCTCATGCATTTTTTCAACAGTCGAACTGCTAAAAACATTATTAACTACAGTCCTCATACCTTCATAAGTTACATCACCATTACTATCAACAATTTTATCTACTATGTATGGTTTTATCATATTTCCATCATTAGTCATCGTCGATAACGCTTGAAGCATTTGTATTGGTGTAACACTTATCCCTTGTCCAAATGCTGAGTTGGCCAATTCAGATTTATAAACTACATCTACATCACCAGTAACTTCATTAGCAAGTTCGATTCCTGTTTTTTTCCCAAAACCAAGTAAATCATAATAATCTAATAAGTTTTTGTCTCCAGAATCAGCTAAACGAAAAGCTAGCATTGTTGCTGCAACATTTGAAGAATAAGCAAATCCTGTATCAAAATTTATTTCACCCCATGTTTTATCAACATCACTAATAATAGTTTGAGAATCAACTTGAATTGATCCAGACTTATAAACTTCATTACCATCATATAAACCTTCTTCGATAGCTGATGCAAAAGAAAATATTTTCATAACCGAACCAGGTTCATATTGATAACTAACTAATGGATTCATATAGCTAGAAATTGTATTCATATTATTTGGATTAAAATTAGGGCTGGTAGCACTTGCCACAATTGCTCCAGTATTTGCGTCCATCACTGTAAATATAGCCCACTCTGTATTATATTCATCTTGGAATGATTTAACAGCATTTTCAGCTATAAGCTGAATACTACGATCAATAGTCAAATAAATATCTGAGCCATCTACTGCTTCTACAGTTTCTTCTGGAGTATTAGGAATTTTGTAATTACTGGATGTATATTTTAAATAAGTTGTATAACCATCTGTACCTGACAAAATATCATTGTAATATCCTTCAATACCTAATTCTCCAACTAATTTTCCTTCTTCATTTTTTTTGGCATAGCCAATAATGTATGAAGCGAATGTAGAATTACTATAATACCTTTTTTTTGAATTAGTAATAAAATCTATACCTGGCAAATCTAATTTTTCAATAGCGTGTTTTAAAACTTCGGTTATTTCATAACCTCCAGGTCTTAATTCTACTTGATAAGCATCTCGATTTAAAAGCTCTAATATTTTTTCTTCACTCATTTGCAGAAGTGGCGATAATGCTTGAGCAGTAGCTTCTTTATCTACAACATGCCTTGGCTTATTTTCATCAGTTGTTCTTGATTCATCCAAATAGGCAATTACCGTATAAGAATTAACCGATGTAGCAAGTTCTTCGCCATTAACATCAAAAATACTTCCACGACTAGCATATAATTTTTTGGTAAAAGTTGTAATAGATGCCGATTTTTCCTGCAAATTAATACCATCTACTTTATCACTTAAAACAACATAGGATAACTTAATAATGGCACAAACAAATAAAATAGCAACAATTAAAATAATAACTTTTGATATTTTAACAGTTGCTATTTTTTTCATTTTTTAATTCTCCCCTCATTCAGCTGAAATAATTTTGATATTACCATTTATATAAGAAAGTCCATATTCTTCTGCTACTTTTTGAATATTTTCCAAACTTGCTAATTCATCTACTTGCATAGCTAAACTTTGATTTACAAGTTCTTGGCTTTCAATATTATCTCGTAACTTTTCCACTTCATTGTTTGTTTTACTTAACAATGAACTTGTATAAACATTAAACATTGGTATAGCTAGTAATAAACAAATTACTAAACCATACATAAATTTTTCTCCTTTAAGTAATTTTACTTTTTTAGTTTTCTTACTAGCCACACTCTCATATCCTTTCTATCACTCGCAATTTGGCACTAGCACTTCGAGAATTTTCGCTTAATTCCTTTTCACTAGCAACAATTGGTTTTTTATTTACTAATTTTATTAAAGGTTTGTATTCTTCTGGAATATCAATCATTCCTTTAACAATTTCATTTACTTCACTATATTCTTTAAATATATTTTTAACAATTCGATCTTCTAAAGAATGAAATGTTATTACTCCTATTCTACCACCTTTTTTGAGCATCTTTATTGCTTTAGGCAAAATTTCTTTTAATACATCTAATTCACTATTAACCTCAATTCTTAATGCTTGAAATATTTTTCTTTCTGGATGATTTTTATAAAAGTAATTAGCTCCAACAGCTTTTTTTATTACTTCTACTAATTCCATTGTGGAATTTATATTTTCTTTGTTTTGATTAATTTTTTTAGCAATTGCCCGGCTTAACTTTTCTTCACCATATAAATAAAATATTTCACTTAATTGTTTTTCAGAATAAGTATTTATAATATCTTTGGCACTTTTACCTTTACTACTCATTCGCATATCTAAAGGTCCATCTTGCATAAATGAAAAACCACGATTTTTATCATCAATTTGTGGTGAAGAAAAACCTAAATCGAATATTATGCCATCTACCAAAAAAACATTTTCTTTTTCAAGTATTTCTTTCATATAAACAAAATTATAGTTAAAAATTTTAAAATTGTCAGCAATATTTTTTAATACTTCTTCCGAATAATTTACAGCATTACTATCTTGATCGAAAGCGAATAGGTAGCCTCTTTTTATTCTTTTTAATATTTCTTGTGCATCTCCAGCATAACCTAAAGTTGCATCTACATACACCCCGTCTTCTTTAATATTTAGCATTTCAATTAATTCATTTTTTAAAACACTATAATGTTTCATGATTATCCTCAAATAAATGTTCAGCAATCTCTTCAAGATCTTGCGAATTTTCTTCCATAAATTGATTAAATGCTATTTCACTCCATATTTCTAATCGGTCATTCACGCCGATGATAACACACTCTTTATCCAAACCGGCGTAACTAACCAACGGGGAGGCAATATTGATTCGACCACTTTTGTCGAAATCACAAACAGTAGCACCTGCAAATAGGGATCTTGTAAATGTTCGGGCTGCTTTTTTAGTGAAAGGTAGAGTATTTAATTTGGTCACTAATTTATCCCATTCTTTTTGTGAATAAACATATAGGCATTTTTCAATACCCCGAGTAATAACAAAATTATCTCCAAGTTCTTCACGATATTTTGTAGGAATTACTAGTCGACCTTTATCATCTATATTGTGATGATATTCGCCCAGTAACATAATATCCCCCACTTTCTCCCACAGTTTACCACTGTCTACCATAATAGTACCAAAACAACAAAAAAAAGTAAATAACTAGAATTTACTTTTTATAAATTTGACACAAGTTTACGTTTGATAACCAGCTCACCTCGTACCGCCCTAAGCTATTTTGTAAGGATCACTCGAATTTCCTGTTCCTCCAGTTAGTACTACACTAGACTCTAGATAAAAGGACGGACTCACCACACGCGTATCAGTCACACGGCCGTTGAAGACATTCCCTGGTTTTATCACATGGAAGGCATTACGCTCATTTTCTGCCCTGCGGGAAATTGTCCATCCAGAACCTAAACTTAGCCAGTTTGTACTTTTTGCATTGTCATAATCATTTAATGCTGTTGTCCAATTACTTGGTGCTGCTGCATATCCATAATCACTTACATACATTAAGCCTATTTTCATGTTATCGGTTGTACTACCTGAGCTACTTCCTATTTCTGTATTGTAATATTCTTTTGCTGTTGCTGCATCATCTCGAGCCATTCCACCAACTTTCCATGTATGTATTGCTATCTTTTCTTGCCATGGGGAATCTATTGTTTCTAAAAATGTACTATTTAATGTGTTTCTTATACCTGGTTTTGTGCTTGAATTCCATGTATTATCTTTTTCACTATTCCATGCATACTCTCCAATACTTGTATTTTTTATTAATTTAATATTGTATGTTCCATCTTTATCATCATCAAATAAGCCTATGATTCGATATAAATTGTCTTTTGGGCATGTTGACCTATTACTACCAAAGCACACATAATTATTGGGATTAGCTCCACTATATCTATATGAGTTATCTCCAGCTTCTTCTGAAGCATTTGTATATGTCCCTACCCCATCATGATAGTATAGGTCATTTACTCCATCAGATGTGTAAACTGTATTTATTATATAATCTGCTGCAAAAGAACTTTCTGTTTCCTCACTCGTTACATATTCACTTGATACTCTGCCATTACTATCTTCGACATATACTTTTATATAAAATGTTGTATCACTTGTTAAATTATTAAATGTATAACTATTACTTGTACTTTCTTCATAGTTACTTCCATTATCTTTACTATAGTAATACTTAACTATTTCTCCATCTCCATTTGTTCCATTTACATTGATTGTTATACTATCACTTGTACTACTTGTTTCTACGTTGATACTTGGTAATATGTATTCATCTGTTCTTACTTGCATTTCATACACATTTGATTCTCTATTTGAACTATCTATTGCTTTTACTTTTATCGTGTATTCTTTATTATCACTTAAATTATTAAATACATTACTTTCTTGATATGCTCCATCATCTATTGAATACATATATTTACTTATTTCATTGGTTCCATTTGCTCCGGTTGGTGTTAATGTGATACTATTCCATGTCGTTGTTGCATCTACTCTGGTTACTGTTGGATTTATATATATTTCTGTTGTTATTGCTTCATAATATTCGGTTGATTCTTTATTTTCACTATCTACTACTTTTACTTTTATTTTATATTCTGTTGTATCTGTTAAGTTATTAAATGTATAGGTATTATTACTACTTGATTCCCAAGTTAAGCCATTATCTTTACTATACATATATTTGGTTATTTCATTACTTCCTTTTGTTGCATTTACTGTTAAACTAATACTTGTTAATGTTACACTATGGCTTACACTATTTATTACTGGGACATCGTATTCTTCTGTTGTTATATTTGTTGTATATATATTTGATTTTACTTTATTTTTATCTACTACATAACTATATATCGTATATTCTTGATTTTCTTCTAAATTGGTAAATGTATATTCTGCTACATCACTTTCTATATATTCTACATCACTTGCACTTCTTGTATTTGTATTTTCTTCTATTCCATAATAATATTTTTCTACTTCACTTGTTCCATTACTTAACTCTAAACTTACTTTAGCACTATTATATGTTGCCTCACTTTCTACATTATTTATTTCTATTGGAACATACGAACTCATTTTATTTTGAGTCATATATATTTTCCCTGTTAATGTTTTTCCTTGATTCTTATTTTGATCACTATCTAAATTCTTAAATGTTATCTTTACTTCCCAATCTTGTTCAGCCATTCCTGTTGTTGTTGCTATTTCATAATCCGATATTATTAAATATCCTCCCGTTCTTGTTGTTATATCAAATCCTTCTTCATAATGTACTAACCCTGTTATATTTTCTATTTTTTTACCATTAGGATCTGTTACTTCTAATAATAGTTCTGGAGTTGCTCCACTTGTTGTATATTCAAAATCATTTGCTTCTATTATTAGATAGATATTATATGTTGCTGTTGCAGTGTTATTTGTATTATTGGCTTTTAGAGTTGCTGTTGCTGTTGTACTACTTGCTATATCTCCCGCATTAGGAGCAAAGTTTTCTTGATTAGCATTAATATTTATATCATTTGCGATATTAAATGTTAGCATATCTGTTGTATCTGTTATGACATTCATATTTTCTGTTTTATTTCCACTACTTTGGGCTACAAAATATGCTACTGTTGCTCCACTTACTACTAGTATTAATGTTATTACTCCGATCAATGTTATTATTATTTCTTTTTTATTTTTTCTTTGCATATCAATCATCCTTTCTTTTTATAATAACAAATGACTTTTAAATATCTTGTCGTATTTTATTATTTATCTATAATAAAATTATATCTAAAATATACAAGTAATACAAGCATCTTATTTCATTTGTTTTTCTTACCTCTATTTTTCTCCATTATACAAAAAAAAAAAAAAAAAAAAACAAGGAAAAAAAAAAAAATTAGAAAAAAAAAAGATGAATTTGACTTCAAAATATAAACAAAAATAAAAAAAAAATAAAAAATCTTTTTTTTTTTTTTTTTTTTTATATTATTTTTTTAAAAAAAAAAAAAAAAAAAAAAAAAAAAAAAACTAGTAGTTAAAGAAAATTTAGCAACAAAAAAGATGAATTTGACTTCATCTTGACAGTTTTAATAAAGATATTTGTTCATCAAAATCTTTACTTTGGCAAACAAATGAACCAGAAACTACACCATTAGCAGTATCTACAAATTTAATAGTTTCATTATTAATACCACCATCAACATATATTTGAAAGTTGTATTTTTCTTGATATTTTTTTAAATCTTCTAATTTTTCTTTTGTACTTTCTATAAATTGTTGTCCACCTTTACCAGGCACAACACTCATAAGCAATACTCTATTAACATATTTTAAATAATCAACAATTTCTGTAACATTTTGATCAGGATTTAAACAAATACCACAGTTACAATGCTCTTTTATTGTTTTTATAACAGCAACTGGATCTTTTTCAGTTTCTATATGTATATAAATACATTCTGGCATTAATTGGTACAATAAATTTAAATATTGAGATGGATTTAAAACCATTAAATGAATATCTAGGGGCTTAGAAATACCTTTAAATAATTCTGGTAATAAGGATATGTCAAAATTTTTATTAGATACATATAAGCCATCCATCAAATCAACATGTATACCATCAGCTAAAGATTCATCAATTTTTTTAATCGTTTTTCTTATATCATAAATACTATTTATATAACTTACTACTACTTTCATTTATCTCCTTTAAAAATCTTATATAATTAATATACCTTGAAGGTATTATTTTACCTTTACTTAAAGCATCTTTTATGCCACAACCTTTTTCATTATTGTGAGTGCAATCTTTAAATGCACAATGTAATTGTTGAAATTCCCCAAATGTTTTTTGTAGTTGCGAAATAGATATATTTTTTAAATCAATTGCACTAAATCCTGGAGTATCAACCAAATATAATTTGCCAATTTTATAAATTTCAGTGTGTCTAGTTGTATGTACTCCACGATTTAATGCTTCACTTATTGGATTAGTTTCTAATTTTAAAGTTTTATCTAATTTATTAACAAAAGTAGATTTACCAGCTCCCGTTTGGCCAGTTAACACTACTAATTTATTTTTTAAAATTCTTTTTATTTTACGAATTTTAGAATTAGGTATAACCTTTATACCTAATTTTTCATAATATTTTAAAGTTGGTTTTAATTCTGCTAATTCTTTTTTATTAAGCAAATCCATTTTAGTAAGTAAAATTATAGGTTCAATATTATTAGCTATAACTATTGTTAATAATTTATCTAGTAGTGTTAATGATAAGTCAGGCTTTTTAACACTAGTTACAATTAATGCACTATCAACATTAGCTACAATTGGCCTATCTAATTTATTTTTTCGCGGAAGTATATTTTCAATAATTAAATTATTTGGATTAATTTCTACTATATCACCAACAACAGGGGAAAGTCCTAAATTGCGGAACTTTCCCCTAGCATTACACACATATTTTATATTATTGACATCAACAGTATATTGATTACTTATTTGTTTAACTATTCTTCCTTGCATTTACTCCAATCCCCCGTCATCTGGATTATCCTCAGTTTCTTGTGGCTCTCTAGCTACGGTTACTGTAAGTCTAGCTCCATTAATAACATTTGACCCAGCAGGTCTACTTTGATTAATAATAGTTCCCGGTTCATATTCTGTTGTATCTTGATAAACTATATTTAAATTAATATTATAATCTTCAGCAAATTCTTCAACTTCTGTTAAAGTATATTGATCAGCAACAAAATCTGGATACTTATTATCAAGTTTTGGAACATATAAAGTAATAGAATCACCTTCAGATAATTTTTCACCAGCTTTTACTGATTGATTAACAATAATTCCTTCTTCATAATCATTTGGATCTTCATCATCAGCTAAATTATAATAATCCATATATACAACTAAATTTAAAGCTTCTAATCTTCCTTTAACTTCATTAAAGTTTTCTCCAGTA
Source organism: uncultured Bacilli bacterium (assembly GCA_944363795.1). Lineage (GTDB taxonomy): Bacteria > Bacillota_I > Bacilli_A > RF39 > UBA660 > Onthocola_B. The sequence continues at coordinate 23,221 of CALVVG010000006.1, forward strand.
TAATCCTCAATTTCTACTGTTACATCACCAAGTGAAATATACAAAATTATTTCTGTCCCTTCTTTTCTTAACGAACCAGCAGCTGGAGATGTTTTAGTTACTTTTCCTTCTTCGATATTTTCACTTACTTCTTTACGTTGTTCATCAGCCACTACAAAACCTGCATCCTGCAAAATTTCTATAGCTTCATTTACTGAATAATTTGATACATCAGGTACCTTTGTTTGTTTAGATGATGTAATTAAAGGAATTACTAAAAATAATGCTGTAATAACTACTACTAATCCTACAAATATACTAGCTAATATTATTATTAATTTATTTTGGGAAATTCCTTCTTTTTGAGTAACTTTTTTTGCTATGGTATCATCACTATCCTTTATTTCTTTTTTAACCTTTTTATCAGTTTTTTCAGCTTGTTTAACTGTTTTTAAAAGTTTCGTATCATCATAATCATGTTCCGGATATTTAAATGTTATTTTTAATTCATTAGCTCTAGATTCATCTAAACAAGTTTTTAAATCTTCATGCATTTCGCGCGCATCTGCGTAACGATTCTTAGGATTTTTAGCTGTTGCTTTTAAAATAATATTTTCAACACTTTGTGGTATATCAGGAATTTCTTCTCTAATACTTGGCATTGGTTCTTTTAAATGTTTAAGAGCTATTTCAACTGCATTATCTCCCTTAAAAGGAAGTTTACCAGTAAGTAATTCATACATTAAAATACCAATGGAATAAATATCACTTTGTAAAGTAGCTCCCTTACCACTAGCTTGTTCTGGTGGTAAATAATGAACACTACCCATTACGGAATTAGTTTGTGTTAACTGTGTTGCATTCATTGCAACGGCAATTCCAAAATCAGTGATTTTAATCATTCCATTATCTAGTATGAGTATATTTTGGGGTTTTATGTCTCTATGTATAATATATGAATCATGAGCTACACTTAAACCATTAGTTATTTGTAATACTATATCAATAACTTCTGGTACTGTTAATTTGCCACGTTTTTTGAGAAGATTTTTTAAATGTTTACCTTCAACATATTCCATAACGATATAATATTCTCCGTTATCTTCACCAACATCATAAACCTCTACAATATTTGGATTAGATAAAGAACTAGCTGATAAAGCTTCTCTTTGAAATCGTCTAACAAATTTTTCATCAGTGGCTAAATCTCCACGTAAAACTTTAACAGCAACATTACGATCTAAAATTGTATCATAAGCCAAATAAACATTAGCCATACCACCTTCACCAATAGATTTAATTATCTGGTATCTATCGCTAATTTTTTGTCCTTTCATGATCATACTAGTCATCCCTTTCCCTAATTAAATAAGCAATTGAAATATTATCATTTCCCCCTCTAGCATTACATTTTTTAATCAATTTTATGACCTTTTCTTCTATACCTAAATTATCATCTAATAATACTTTTTCAATTTGATCATCAGATAACATTGAAGTTACTCCATCGCTACATAAAAAAACAGCTTCACTTTCATTATCTACATCAAATATATCAGGTTCTGCTTTTTCTGCTGCTCCTAAAGCTTTCATTAAAACATTTTTCTTTGGATGATTTTTTGCCTCTTCTTCGGTTAAATCTCCTGCATCCACTAATAAATTTACTAAAGTATGAGGTTTTGTTACCCGATGTAATTTACCACTTTTTAAAACATAGCCAGATGAATCTCCAATATTAGCAAATATTAAAAAATCTTTTGTTACTATAGCTACTACAACCGTTGTTCCTAAACCTTTAGAATTTTCATTTTTTTCACCATAATCGAGGATTTCACGATTAATTTCACTAATATTATCGCTTAACCAATTGACCGCATCAGTTTTAGTTCCAACGGAAGCACTCTCAGTAAATCTTTTTCCTAAATGAGTTACTGTTAAAGCACTAGCAACTTCCCCTTTTCGATGTCCTCCCATTCCATCAGCAACAACTAGCAAATATTCATCATTTAAATTTTTTAAAATTGTGACACTATCTTCGTTATGTTCTCTAACACGACCTGTATCAGTTAAATAAAAAGTTTTCGTCTTAATCACTCTCACTTCTTAATTGCCCACATGCAGCTTTTATATTACCACCAAATTCCCTTCTAATTGTAACATTTATTCCTTTATTTTTAAGTATACCATAAAATTTATCAATTCTATTTTTACTACTTTTTTTAAATTCAATATTATTTGTTTCATTATAAGGGATTAAATTCACATAGACATTCATTCCTTTTAACAATTTAGCTAATGCTAAAGCATCAACCTCACAATCATTAACCATATTAAGCATAACATATTCTATAGTAACTCGTCTATTAGTTTTGGCAATATATTCCTTAATTGAGTCAATTACCATGTCAACATTATACACTTTATTTACAGGCATTATCTTATTTCTAACTTCGTCAGTAGCCCCATGTAACGACAATGCTAAATTTACTTGCAAATTTAAATTACTAAATTCTTTAATTTTAGGAACTAACCCACAAGTAGAGACAGTAATATGTCGAGAACCGATAGCCAATCCTTTAGCATCATTAATAATTTTTATAAAATTAATAATATTATCATAATTATCAAATGGTTCTCCAATACCCATAACAACTACACTATCAATTTTTTTATTAATATACTTTTCAATCAATAATATTTGCTCAACAATTTCATAAGTTTCTAAATTACGTACTTTTTTAAGTCTCCCACTTTCGCAAAAACGGCACCCCATATTACAGCCAACTTGACTTGAAACACAAACCGATAAACCATAATCATGGTTCATTAATACTGCTTCAATTTTCTCATTATCCCTAAGTCTAAATAAAAATTTTTTAACATCCAAACCTTCTAAAACTTTTTCAATTTCAATAAATTCATTGCTAAAATCATTGGCTAATTGTAATATAATTTCTTTTTTAATATTACTGAATTTATTAAAATCATATTCTTTATGACAATAAAGCCATTCAAAAATTTGAGTAGCTTTATACTCTTTTTCTCCTATATTTAAAAAATAATTTTTTAATTCTTCTTTTGTTATACCTAATATATTATTTTTCATATTTTTTCTTTGTTGCTAGACTTTTAACTAACTTTAAATTCCCTTCATTTTTATATTTTGCATAAATATTTGGTTCAAACATCAATTTTTTCCAACCAATATTGCCAATTTCTTTAGATAATTTTTGTTCATGTTTTTTTCTTTTTTCTACTTCTTTCATACTTATTTTGGACTTATTTATGAAATATTCCCAAATATAGCTCAATAAAGTTAATATTTCAATTATAATTAAAGGCAATATTACTAAATTATATGTATTGGAACTTAGATTTTGATCAACTAAAAAATATGTAATTGTAATAATTATACCAGCAAACCACATTTTTAATTTTCCAATAATATTAGCATGAACATTGAAATTATGATAATACTTTAAAAATTGTACTAAAGCAATACATAATTCTAAAACAATAATGGCAATAGCTAACTTAGTAACGCTAATAAGCATTACTAAATTAACTACTAAAAATAGTTTATCACTAACACTATCAAATAAACTACCAAAAAATGTTGAAGATTGTAATTTTCTGGCTAAATAACCATCTATAAAATCCGAAAAAAAACATATTGCACATAAAATAGCAGTAATTTTACCCCCATAAATGTAAAAAAACGGTAGCATTAAAAATATGCCAATAACTCTAATCATCGTAAATGCATTAGTTATAAAAATTTTTGTAAATTTATTCATTTTTCCCCTACTCTACTTTTCTTAAATTTCTATTTTAGAACACTCACCTATTTTAGTGAAATTCCATTCATAAGTGGTATCATCTACTACCATATATATACTTTTTATATTTTCTAAGTCTGTTATTACTTGAGCTATTTCTATATCATTTTGTTTATATATAATTGTTCTAGTATCAAAATTTTCTTCTATTTCATATAAATAAGAATTTAATTTTGAAAAAATTTGTTCTATATTCAAGTAATTACTATCTATATCCAAATACAAATCACTAATTAATTTTTTATTATCTAAATTTATTTGCCAAATTCCTTCACTATTAATATAATATTTAATTATTTTATCCGAGGTTTCTCGGTAACCAATATCTTCTCCAAATGCTTTTATTCCTGAAAAAATTATTTTAATATTTTGTTTACTTATAACATATTTATATTCATAATTACCGGCTAATAAATCGTTAATCATTAAAGAATATTCTTTATAATCTTCTTTTTTTACTTCATTTACATTATTATTGTCATTTGTATTACTTTCTGTATTTTTTTTATTATTAAAGGATGTAAAAACTATTAATAATAATATAAATATTCCCCAGCAAATTAATTTAATAATAGATTTTCCCTTTTCAGTGTGCCAAAATTCATTATGTTCTTTCATTAATTTACCGCCTTATTTAAATAAGTTTCTTTATTTAATCCATTTAAATAACTTTTAATATCCATAACATTTTTTCCATAAGGTTTTATTTTTTTTAAATATATAACCCCATCTTGACAACTAATCCCTAATTTATCACTTGAAATTTCAATAACTTTACTTACACTTTTTACTTTACTAGGTTTAAATTCAGCATCAATTACTTTTATTTCTTTTGAATCTATAACAATATTGGCTAAAGGCCAAGGATTAAAGGCTCTAATTTTATTTATGATATTTACTCCCATATCGTTAAAATTAATTTTTTCATCTTCTCTTTTAATCATAGGAGCTAAACTATAATTATTGCCTTGTTTAATTCTTTTGCACTTATTATTTAATATATCAGGTAATACCTCTAACAATGTATCTTTTCCAAGTACAGACAATTTATCATGCAAAGTGCCCACATTATCTTCTGCAGATATTAATATCTCTTTTGATTTAATAATGTCTCCAGTATCCATGCCTTCATCCATATACATTATTGTTATTCCAGTTTTAGTATCGCCGTTTAAAATAGCCCATTGAATTGGAGCAGAACCACGATATTTCGGTAAAAGTGAAGCATGAACATTTATGCAACCATACTTAGGCAAATCTAAAACTTCTTTAGGAATAATTTGTCCATAAGCACAAGTAACAATCAAATCTATTTCTAAATCACTTAATTTACTAAAATCTTTTCTAATTTTTTCTGGTTGAAAAATTGGTATATTATTTTCAATCGCAATTTGTTTTACTGGACTATATTGTATTAGTTTTTTTCTTCCAACTTCTTTATCCGGTTGAGTAACCACCATAATTACATTAGTTTTGGCAATTAACATTTTTAATACTGGAACTGCAAAATCTGGGGTCCCCATAAAAACGATTTTTTTATCTTTCATTATAACCTCACCACTATAAAGATTATACATTAAAAATTTATTTTTTTAAACTAAAAACAGCAAAATCTTTTCTATCTATATCTAAATCTTCAAAGGCAATTTTAATTAAATAAGCACCCAAATGATCATTTTTTAAATTATCACCTTCTATGTAATATTTTATTTGTAATTTATATAATGCTAATGTTTCTGCATCAAGCATTAATAATGTTGCCTTTAACATAAACACTCGCAAAATAACAGATACTACTTTTTCAGTATTATTAAATTTTGAACTTTTTAACTTTAATAATTGGTTAATATGATAAGTAGCAATTGTTTTAGCATAAGAAGAAACTTGATGTTCATAATCACTTTGATAAAAATTTTCCATTTCAGATAATAATTTGGAATTTAAAAACTTACAATATGGCATTTGAAATTTATTGCCAATAAATTCTTTTTCAAAATTTTTATGTAAAAAAGATACATTATATTTAGTTTTTACAAGATAATCCTCAAATTTTTTATTTGTACTATCATAAAAATCTTGAACAAAAGTCAAAAATATTTTTACAATATCTTTTTCAATTTCTATAAGCAAGTTATTTTTTGATACTTGAATATAAAAATCATCTTCTGGTTCTCCTTCAAGTTCTAATGCACTTGTATTTTCATTTTCACAATATAAAAAATTAATTATTTTAACATCACAAAATGAATTAAATAATAAATACTTTATAATTCTTCTAAAAATTAATTTATTATCATCAAATGTTATAACATTATCTAAAGTTAAACCAACATTATGTATTTGGTAATATTCCAATAAATAATAAATTATTTTTTGAGCACTTTTTTTGTCAATTTCTCGATATTTCCTATTTTCTACTTCAATTGCAATATTCAAATATTCTAACATTTCTTTATATTCTTCTGTATCAAAGTTTCCATTTATTTCTAAATTATATAATTTTTGATATAAAGCATAAATTGAATTAGTTATTTTTGTTAAATCTTGAATCTCTACTATTTCTTTTCCTGATAATTTCAATTTTAATCACCACTTACTTCATATAAATTGTGAATTATATGGTACCATAAAACATAAAAATAAACAATACTTAGATTAGTTTAATTTCAATTTGTTAGATTTAATTTTTATCTAAAAAATGTAATAAACAATAAAACTTTCCAGTTTGCAAATAACCACTATTAAAATTTTGAAATATTATAAAAAAAGAATACTATAAAATAATTTTATAATACTCTTTTAAAATATTTTGTTTATTATTAAGATTACCATACTAGAAATTAATGTGAATATAAGAAATATAAGCTCATTGATTATCTTTAGATGTTTCATTATAATCTTTTATTTCTGGTATTAAAACAACTAATTGTTCATAAGCAGTATTAAGATCATCACTATATTGATTATATTTAGAAACATAATCTCTATATGTACCACTTGGTGATGTTGCTTGATCTACTAAATTATTAAATGCTCCATACAATTCTATCATTTTATCATAGGCTTCTTTGTATTTTTGATTAGGTTTATTTTGTAATTTTAGCACTTCTTCTTTTATTTCTTCTTGTTGTTCTTTTAATTTATTCATTTTATCTTGGTTTGTAGTTAAGTATTTTACTATAGATGTGTTAAAATCACTAGACTTATATTGATAATAATCGTCGCGATAACTAAAATCATCAAAAATAGCTTTATACCAAACTTGTCCGATATCATAACAATATAAACTAGAAACTAAACCGTTTACATAAATCTTACTACTTGTCACAACAATTTAGTCGTGATATTCTTTATCAATTTTTTCTTGATTCTTTTTACTAATATTAACCCCTATCACTGAACCAATAATAAGAAAAATAGTTAATATTCCTCCAACAATAGCAATTTTTTTAATTTTTTTCTTATCCATCTGTTTCAATTTGTAACCACAATTATTACATTTCTTTAATTGACTTGAAACTTCTTTCCCACATTCAGGGCACTTCACTAACGCCATACTTCTATAATTCCTCCACATTAATTATAGCATAATAATAAATAAAGTGTCTACATATAAAAATGAGCAAAATCTCTATTAAATAATAAGGATAATAGATAACAATTATATAATATTTTTGTATTAAAATACATAAATATGTATAAGAAAATACACAATTCTAAACAAAATTTTTGCCTTATTTTTGCAAAAAATAAATACCAGTTATTTGTATGTAATAAAATACACTGGCATTTAACTTTTTTATTATTTAAATCTACTTTAAAAATTAAAATAGTACAACTCTATAAGGATTAACTTTTGTGCCATCACCACTAGTTATTTGAATATTTGTTTTAAGGTAAAATACTGGTCTAATAGCATAAGCAGTGTTAACTAAATTATCAGCAGTATTACCTGCATCATTAACAGTATAGGCCCGATACCACCAATCTGAGCAGCGAGTAATTGTAGATTCATAAAGCCCCATAAACAACCAATTGGCATTTCGATTTTGATCACTATTATAATTAGACAGTTTAGTAGTCCAATTTTCAGGACTGGCGGCATATCCATAATCGCTTAAATACATTAATCCAATTTCATCTGAATATGTAGTAGATTCTGCAGGACTTATTATTTCATTTTGATAAGCATTTTTAACTGTTGAACTTATTGTCTTACTAGCAGTATTACCACCAACTTTCCATGTTGTAGTTGTTATCAAATTTTGCCATTCACTACTTAACGTTCCCCAATAGTTTGTATTTAAATTTATTGTATTTAAATTACTTTCACTCCATGTATTTATTCCCGTATTATTATTCCAATAATAAGTATTTATTGTTGTTAAACTACCTTTATAATAGCTGGAACTGGTATTGTTATAAGTATTACTATTATAATCGCCATTCGTACCTAGCAAATTAATATTAGCATAATCCGCTTTAATTAATTTTATTTGTTCATTAAACAACCCTATTATTCGATACAAATTATCTTCAGGGCATGTTTCAGCATCAGTTCCAAAGCACACATAATTATTTGGATTAGCTCCGGCATATCGATAGGAATTATCACCCGCTTCTTGATCAGCATTAGTATATGTACCTTGACCATCATGATAGTATAAACCATTGTCTCCATCATTTATATAAACATTTTCTTTTATACAATTTGCCATATTTTTTCCAGAACATATATCAGCTAATGAAGGTTCAACAAACCTGTCAAAATATATGTAACATTTATCTATGGAACTAGATTCCATTAATACTTTCTTGGCATCATTATCCCAAGAAAGTGTTCCACCATTTTCACATTTTGACAATACTGCATTAAAAACATAGCCATCTGTTAACCAAGTACTAGCAGTTGTTTCTTCGTATATTCCAGTACCAGATTCTGTTTCCAACATCATTGTTAACATATTAGTATTTTTTATATTATCTTTAGTTTTTGCAATATTTATTTTTTCGTTTGCCGTATTATTAAAATTATTTAAAGCAATTCCCACTATAAATATTATTATTAGTATAATACTCGTGTATATTAATTTTTTCATTTTATTTCACCTTTTTATAGTATAACAAATAAATTCTAAAATTTTTGTTGAAATATTTTCTACCATACATAAATATTATACTATAAATTCATGAGTAATACAAGTTTCTCAATTTATTTAAAACAAACTCATTTGAGCAGATTCTGGCATGCCATTAAATACTCCTAATTCTCTTAAAGAATTCATAGTTGTTTGATTAACTTTACCTCTGGTTTGAAAATCTTCAATACAGTAAAATGGTTTTTTGTTTCTTTCTTCTATTATTTTATTAGCAACCGATTCTCCAAGACCATCGACTGCCATAAATGGTAAATATAATGATTTATTTTCTTCATCGATATAAAATGTTTTAGCTAAAGATTTTTCGATATTAATGTTTTTAAATTGAAAACCTCGTGCTAACATTTCTAGTGCTACTGCTAAAGTATCAGCTACAGCATTTTCTTTAGCTGAGGCCCCAAATTCTTTTTCCCTTATTTCTATTAATCGTCTTTTAATTCCGTCATATCCTTGAAGCATAGCTTTAACATCAAAATCACTTCTTCTTATACTAAAAAATGCAGAGTAATAATAAAGAGGATAATATACCTTAAACCAAGCAACTCTGTATGCCATCATTACATAAGCACAAGCGTGAGCTTTTGGAAACATATATTCAATTTTTCGGCAACATTCAATAAACCATTCAGGAACATCATGTTCTCGCATTGATGCCGCATGAAGCTGCCAAGTTTCTGGTTCTTTTTTAGCCTTGCCTTTACGAACAAATTCACTAATTTTAAATGCCGAACTTGGCTCCATTCCATAATTAATTAAACTAACCATAATATCATCCCGACAACCAACAACCTCATTAAATGATGCAACATTATTAATAATTAAATCGCGAACATTTCCTTGCCATACGTTAGTCCCGTGTGATAAACCAGCAATTTTGACTAAATCAGCAAAATGAGTCGGTTTAATTTCTAAAAGCATTCGAATTGCAAAATTAGTACCAAATTCTGGAATACCTAACGTTCCTGTCTTACATAGTATTTGCTCTTCATTAACATTTAATACTTTAGGTGAAGTAAATAAACTAATTACATTAGTATCATCAAATGGAATATCTAAAATATTAACTTTGGTGGTATCCCCTAAATATCTTAACATCGTCGGATCATCATGTCCTAATATATCCAATTTTAAAACATTATCATGAATAGCATGGAAATCAAAATGAGTAGTAAACCATGTGCTATCTGGTTCATCCGCTGGAAATTGATATGGTGTAAAATCAAATACATCCATATATTGTGGAATAACAATAATTCCTCCAGGATGCTGACCAGTTGTTCTTTTTACACCAGTGCAGCCAATTGCCAATCTTTCTATTTCTATATCATTTAAAATTATATTATTGTCTTCACAATAGCCTCGAACATAACCAAAAGCTGTTTTTTCAGCAACGGTAGATATTGTTCCTGCACGATATGCATGATCTTCACCAAACAATACTTTAACATAATTGTGCGCATCTGCTTGATTATCTCCCGAAAAATTAAGATCTATATCTGGAACCTTTTCGGCTTTAAAGCCTAAGAACGTAGCAAAAGGCATATCTTGTCCTTCTTTTCTTAATTTTTCGCCACATTCACAAATTCTATCAGGCATATCATAGCCACTGGAATAATTATTGGCAAGTGATTCACCTGATTCATCTTCAAAATATGAACTTTTACATTTAGGACATACATAGTGTGGTGGAAGACCATTAACTTCGGTTATTCCCATCATTGTTGCGACCAAAGAAGAACCCACCGATCCACGAGATCCAACAAAATAACCATCAGAATTACTTTTTTTAACCAACTTTTCAGCTATTAAATAAATAACATCAAATCCCCCACCAATAATACCTGCAAGTTCTGCTTCTAATCGTTCGGCTATATTTTGAGGTAAGGGATTACCATATATTTCATGAGCTTTTTTATATACCATTTCTTTAGTAATTTCAGCCGAATTTTCTAAAACTGGCGTATATAATTTATCATGAATTATTTGTAATTCTTCTACTTCATCAGCTATAATATTTGGATTAGTAATAACTATTTCTTTTCTTAAGTCTTCATCTAAAAATGCAAATTGGTCAAGCATTTCTTCGGTAGTCATAAAATACATATTTGGAACTTCTATATCTTTATGATTAAGGGGATGTAATTTGCCATTAGTTTTTTGACCAATAATTATTTTACGATAAATTAAATCATCTGGTCTTAAATTATGAACATCACCAGTTGCAACAGGCAATTTACCAATTTTTTTGGCAGTTTTAACTAATCGAGAAATATAACCACCATATTCTAAAGTATTATGAAATTTTTTATCATTACCAATTATATGTGAACAAGCACTAGGGGGATTTACTTCTATGTAATCATAAAAATTCATTAAATCTATTAATTCATCGTCATTTAATCCATAGCCTTTTTCAAATACTTCTCCATTAATACAACCACTACCAACAATTAATCCTTCCCGTAAATTCATCAGATCAGTGCGTGGTATTTTAGGTTCTTTACCCTTATATAAATATTTAGTATTGGCTAAACTAATAATTTTAAATAAATTTTTCAAACCTACCCGATTTTTAGCAATGACAGTTGCATGAAATGGCCTAGCAAATTTAATTGCATTTTCTTGATCAGCTAATCCTGCTAATTGAATTGTTGTTTTAACATTTTGTTTTTTTAATTCATATAACATTCGATAAAAGCATTTGCTTGTTCCTTCGCAGTCATAATCTGCTCGATGATGTTTGTCTTCATCCCAATCAACTTCTAAATTTTTAACTAAAGTTGATAATTTATGATTGCGCCATTCTGGATACATATTACGAGCCATTCCCATAGTATCAATAACAGTGTTATTAAATTCCTTTAAATTATATTTTTTAACAGCACTTTTTATAAAAGAAATATCAAATTTAGCATTATGAGCAACTAATGGTAAATCACCAACAAATTCTAAAAATCTTTTCGTAACATTTTCTTCAGTATCTTTACCTTCTAACATTTCATCTGTAATATTGGTTAATTCAGTAATAATTTTAGGTAAAGGATTAGGACAAGCAATTAATTCATCAAATCGCTCAATTATTTCATCATTTTTAACTTTAACAGCCCCAATTTCAATCATTTGATCTTTGCCACTATTAAGACCAGTTGTTTCCGTATCATATACAACATATTCTTGATCAAACAAATTATATTCTTTATTATTAAAAACTATATTCGCATCAATATCAACTATATTTATTTCTGCCCCATACAAAGCTTTAAAACGATTTAGCCCCTCTTTTCCTTTATTTATTTTGGCTAAAGCGTTAAAAACATCAGGATAAGCTTGCAAACAATTATGATCAGTAATAGCTACTGCTTTATGTCCTAACTTATAAGCAAATTTTATTAATGTAGAAGCATCAATTACTCCATCCATTGCACTCATCATTGTATGAGCATGCAATTCAACTCTTTTTTCCGAAGCATTATCAATTACATTTTCATCTTTAGAAGTAATGCTTTCAATATTTTTGGCATTAAAAACCATCTTTTTTAAATATTGGTCCATTTCCATGTTACCATGTACTCTATACCAATTACCTACATTTAATCTCTTATTAATATAATTAAATTCTTCTTCATCAAACTTAATTAATTTCATCATATAGCTATCAGTTTTATCACTAACTTTCATATTAAGAATAAAAATTGGGCCTTTTTTGCCTTGCCTTTCCACAGCTTCCTTTTGAAATATATACACTTCTACAATTAAATTTTTCGTTTCTCCTAAAATATTATTAAGTTTGGTAACTTCACCATCTTTATGATTTCCCATAATAATAGGAGATTCTTTTTTTGGTAAAATATTATCCTTATCTTTTTCTATTTCCTCTTTTACTTGATTGCGAAGATTTTCGCTAACAATTATTTCTATTTCATAATTGCCTAAACCATATCTATTTAATTGCTTAATAATTTCTGAACTTTCAAATAATAAATCACTTTTTTCTATTTCATTTAATACATAAAAATATATAGTATTATTTTTTACTTCTAAATCACTATTTTTTATTCCTATTAAAGATGGTCTTTTAATAATAAGTTCATCAATAAAATAATCTAAATATCTTTTTATATCTTCTTCTAAAATATTATCATAAACAAAATTTACATCACAAACTATATTTCCATTTATACCATTACTAGCACACAAAAAAAGCTGATTTACAATATTTAAACTTAAAACATCTTGATTATGAATGTAGACAATAACTTTGTTTTCTTTTTCTTTTACTACTACTTTTAATATACTAGCTTCATCTAATCCTTCTTGATTAAAATTAATGCTTTCTAAAAAACGTTTTAATTCTTCATTCATGTAAACCACCCATCTTTCTTATATTATTTACTATTATCTGATATTTGTCAAATCTCTTTTCTATACTTCCCCATACCATTATAATATCATTTTCTTTAATATCAACAAACAAATTATATATTCCCGGAAATATAGTAAAATCCGCTACTCCAGTATCATCTGAAGCTCTAAAAAATGCCATTTTTTCATTTTTTTTCGTTGTAATTATTGTAATTTTATCTACTAATACAACACATTTAATTTTTTTAAATAAATTGTTAGTTAAATGCATCAATTTAAAATATTCATTGCTACTATAAATACTTGTTGGGTGATTATTAATAAAATAGCCATAACTACTTAACTCTTCTTCTTTGAGTAAACTACTACTATATTCTGGATATTCTACTATTAAAGGCTTTTCTATAATACCATCTTCATCTTGCAATTGACCATAATTTATAGCGCTTTCAATATTATTTAATAATGTATTATGATTTAAAGAAAAGCAATCTAAAGCACCAGCTTTAATTAATATTTCTAACAAAGCTGCATTGATAAAATTTTTAGTTTTATACGTAAAATCAAAAATATCAGTAAATTTACCATTTTGAGCCAAGACAATTTTACTAGCTATGTCTTTATTAATATTTTTTATTATCCATAAAGGCATATATAATTTATTATCTTTAACTAAATAATCATTATAAGGATTATTAATACTAGGTTTATAAAATTTAATATTTTTACTTTTTAAATACGCTAAATAATAACTATTTTTAGTATCACTAGCTGAATTATTTAACATTTCAACAATAAAATATGCCGAATAAAAAGTTTTTAAATAAGCCATTTGATAAGCAATTAAAGCATATGCAACTGAATGCGATTTATTAAAACCATAGCTAGCAAATTTTGCAATTAATTCATATATTTGCAAAGCAATATTTTTTTCATAACCATTAGCTATAGCTCTTTTAATAAATTTTATTTGCTCTTGCTTAATTACTTCTTCTTTTTTCTTAGAAATTGCTCTTCTTATTAAATCTGCTTCTTGATATGTATATCCGGCTATTTTGACTAATATTGCTATTATTTGCTCTTGATAAATCAAAATACCATAAGTTTCTTTTAATATATTTTCTAAATCTTTATGAAGATAAGTTATTTTTTCCAAACCATTTTTTCTTCGAATAAAAGAAAGAGCATGTTCTTTTGGACCTGGTCTACCCAAAGCAATACCAGCAATCAAATCATTAAAAGAATTAGGTTTTAATTTTAAAACTAAAGAATGCATTGTTGGTGTTTCAAATTGAAATATTCCTTCAGTATCTCCTTTTTGAAAAAGCTTATATACTTCTGGGTTATTTAAATCAATATTTTTTAATATATCATGACTAACATTTTTTAATATATTGGCAATAATTGTCAAATTTTTAAGACCTAAAAAATCCATTTTTAAAAGGCCAATATTCTCTAAATATTCCATTGCAACCCCAGTAATAATTTCTCCATTACTAATATGAATCGGTATTACAGAATCTAACTCTACACTCGATATTACTACACCTGCAGCATGTGTAGAAACATTTTTTTTAAGTCCTTCCAATTTTAATGATATATCATAAACTTTTTTTAACTCTTGATAATTATTTAAATATTTTTTTATAACTGAATTTTGTAAATTCGTTTTAAGATCAACATTTGCTATAATATTTTTAACAAACTTATCGATTAAATTATCATTTACTTTTAATAATTTACCAATTTCTCGAATCACTAATTTACTTTTTAATGTGTTAAATGTAAGACCTAAAGCAACCTTGTCATGACCATACCTTTCTTTTACATAATTGATAACTTGTTCCCTTTTATTAGCATCAAAATCAATATCAATATCTGGCATAGTTATTCGAGAAGGATTTAAAAATCTTTCAAATAACAAATTATATTTTAAAGGATCAATATCAGTTATTCCAATTGCAAAACTTACTAATGATCCCGCAGCAGAACCTCTTCCTGGGCCAACTAAAATATTGTTTCTTTTAGCATATAGGACGTAATCATAAACAATTAAAAAATAATCAACAAATCCCATAGTTTTTATAGTATTTAATTCATAATCTAAACGTTTTAAATATATATTGTTTACATTATTATTTAACCTTTTACGAAGTCCCTTATAAGCTAAATTTTTTAAAAATAAAAATGAATCGACATTAGATTTATAAATAGGAATATATCTTTTATCGTAAGGAATTTCTATATTAATAAAAGAAACTATTTCTTCAATTTTTTTAGTATCAACAGAAAAATCCTTTTTATAATAATTATTAGAATAATCTTCTCTATTTTCTTTTCTTAAATCATCTAAATAATTAAGATATTTTACATCATCTATTTTTAAAGCCCGCAAATCATTTACATAAACAATATTTTCACTCAACATATAAGCATTAGTTTTTTCATATTCATTAGTATAACCAATATAAGCTTTTTCAAAAAAGCTAATTAATTTATATAAATTTATACTTTTATAAGGAACAATTACTAATATATTTTGATGATACTTTTCTAAATCAATGATGGAAATATCTCTCGTTTCTTTAATAGTATGAATCTTTAATAAATTCTTATAACCTTCATAATTGATTGCATATAAATATAAATCTAAGTTATTTAGTTTTATATTTAAACCAATAATTGGTTTAATTTTATTTTCTTTACATGAATTATAAAAATCTAATACACCATATAAATTATCATCACATATTGCACAGCTAGAAATATTTTCTTGTATTAAAAAACTAATTAAATCTTTCACTTTAATTAAACTTTTTAATAAAGAATAATCAGTTGTTACTTTAAGTGGTGTATACATATCAATACCTCTTAAATATTATATAGCACATTTAAATAGTTGCCAAGATATTGTTTTAGAATAAAAAAAGAAACTAATAATTAGTTTTCAGTTTTATTGCCATATTTTTTATAAAATTTTTCTACTTGTGACAAACGAGGCTTTTCTCTGGTTAATTGCATTGATTCTGTATTTTTAGTTTCAATATTTTTTATGCAGCCGAGATTTTCCTTATTATTAGGTAATTCATAAGCTACTTCACTAACTATTATATCTGATTTAGTTAATTGTAAATGTTTAATTAAGACAGATTCTATATAACCTATTTTATTAAAATGTAAAGTAACTTCTAAAGCACTAGGTTTGGCATTAGTCAAATCAGATAATGTAGGAATTGCAACGTTTAATCTATTATTATTCATAAATGTCATATAGTTGTGAGTATGGCCATGAAAAACTATTGAAGCTGATGTAGTAGCTAAATTTCCAGAATTTATATAATGATATAAATGAATTTGATCATTTTTTAAATATACTAAAGCGTTGTTATATCCTCCAATAATAATATCATGTCTATAATTAGAACAAGCTGTCATTAAATTAATATTACCTTTTTTAAGAGCGCTTAAGTCATGATCACCAGCAACACCGAATGTCAATATACTTTTATCATGTGGATAAATTTTCAAAAAATGTTCTAGTTGTTTATGTACATCAGATATCTTTTGATGACCTTTTGTAAATGTTCCATCGATAATGTCACCGCCTAAAAAAATAATGTGAATATCATTTTTATTGCAATAATTAAAAACACGATCAATTAAATCTATTCTTTCTAATTCATTACCCAAATGTAAGTCAGATATAGCTACTAATTTTACTTCATTTTCACAAGCATCCGTTATTAAAGTTTCTGTTTGATTAAAAAAATTACTTTTCCATTTTTTTATATCACCTATGTTAGATAAATTCTTATAAACTATTGAACCATTAGAATAATATTTGCGAGAATAATCCATTCCCATATTTTTTAAACATAATAATTGATTATATAATTGATAATAATTAATATTCAATGTTTTACAAATATCAGCTGCAGTCTTACCACTATTAAGCAATGTAACTAAATAATCATAATCAGAATAATTTAATTGCCATATCTTATTTTGTTCTAATACATCTAATTTATCATTTTTTTGATTTTGTGCCAAAATTCTTTTTAATTTAGGAATTATACTGTTATAAAATTTTTTGCTAAATGCCTTATTCCATTGTTCTTGAGCTTGAGGATTGGCTAAATCTTTGCCATATCTTAAAATTACTATTTTTTGCTCCTCAGGTGATAAATTACTAATAGCATTTATTTCTGATATTGAATAATCATCTAAATATTCATCAATACTTTTCATAGTCCCCCCTAAATCTTAATTTTGAGCTTAGAATATCAAAAAAATAGTATTTTGTCAAATCAAAGGAATCAAAACATCTTTTATTAAAGCATTTTAATAACTTGTTTGAGTTTCGGTGAAAAAAATAATTGACAAGAAAAAATCAGAAAATGTTGATAACTTTTTCTGATTTTTGATTGAA
>CALVVG010000007.1 GCA_944363795.1 uncultured Bacilli bacterium
AATATAAAAAATATTATAAAAAATAAAATAAAAAAAAAAAATTTTTAAAAAAAAAAAAAAAAAAAAATAAAAAAAAAAAAAAAAAAAAAAAAAAAAAAAAAGTCAAGTATATTTGACTTGATTTATATTAATTATTTTCTTTTAAAATTTCTAAAGCTTTATGCATTTTTAAATCGTATTCAATTACATCT
Source organism: uncultured Bacilli bacterium (assembly GCA_944363795.1). Lineage (GTDB taxonomy): Bacteria > Bacillota_I > Bacilli_A > RF39 > UBA660 > Onthocola_B. Next base: position 192 of record CALVVG010000007.1, read on the forward strand.
GTTGATCCATATGCTTTAACAACTTCTTCAGCAGTTATTCCATATTGTTTAGCAATTTCTTCAGTTCTGTTTTTAATTTCTTCTTCAGTAAATTGTAAATTTTCTTTTTCAGCTATTTCTTCAATTAAATAACGATATTTAACTCTTTTTTCAGCTTCTGGAGCCATTGTTCTATGTAAATCATCATGTGTAGTACCAGTCATTTTATAGTAATCTTCAATATTCATGCCTTGCATTTGTAATTGATTTGCATATTGATCAATCATTCTATGAATTTCTTCATCAATAATTTCTTCGTTTATGTCAACTTTCATATTAGCAGCTGCTTTTTCTAAACATTTTTCTACAAATTCATCTTCTATAACATGTTCCTTTTTGTGCTTAATATCTTCTTTAATTTTTTCTTTTAATTCAGCTTCTGTCTTAACATCATCATATCCTAAATCTTTAAAGAATTCCTCATTAATATCTGGTAAAACTCTAGTTTTAACTTCGTTAACTTTAACTTTGAATGTAACATCTTTACCCTTTAAATCTTCTACATAATTTTCTGGAAATTTTAATTCTAAAGTTTTTTCATCTCCAGCTTTTAAACCAATTAATCCTTCTTCAAATCCAGGAATGAACATATGTGCTCCAATTTCAAGCGGATAGTTTTCACCTTTGCCACCTTCAAGTTCTTTTCCATCTACATAGCCAATAAAATCAATAACGGCAGTATCGTGTTCAACTATTGATCCATTTTCTTTTACTACAACATCAGCTAAATGTTCTCGTAAATGTTCTATTTCATCATTTATTTCATCATCAGTTACAGTTGCTTTATCTTTTTTTATTTTTAAATTTTTATATTCTCCAATGGTGACTTCTGGTTTTGTTATTATAGTAAATTTAAATATAACATTAGAATCACTAACACCTGTTACATCAACTTTTGGTTCTATAACTGGAACTAATTTATTTTCATCCAAAGCTTTTTTATAAGCGATACTAACACAAGAATCAACAGCATCCATGTATAAAGATTCAATACCAAAATGTTTTAAATAAACATCTTTTGGAGCAGTACCTTTACGGAATCCGTCAATTTTAGTTTCTTTATTTTTCTTTTTAAATGTTGCATCTAATGCTTGAATCCATTCCTTATCTAATTTAACTTCAATTTCATGTACATTTTTTTTCATAAAAATCCCTTCCTTAATACTTAATTATTATAGTATAAATAATGCAAATAAGCAATTAATAAATACAAAAACTAACTGTTATAGTTAGTTTTTAAGCAATTTTTTCTATTTTAATGTTATAACCACCATTAGGACTAGCTACTTCAACAACATCACCAATTTTATGTTTAAGTAAAGCAATACCCAGTGGAGATTCATTAGAAATTTTATTTTCAAATGGATCTGCTTCCATAGAGCCAACAAGTTTATATTCTTCTGTTTCACCATCATCAAAACTAATAGTTACAGTAGAACCTAAATTTACTTCATCTTTATTTTGATTATCGATTATATCGGCATGTTCAAGTTTATATTCTAATTCTTGAATTTTAGCTTCAACTTGTGCTTGTTCATTACGAGCAGCATCATAATCAGCATTTTCTGATAAATCTCCTTGAGCTCTAGCTTCCTTTAAAGCCTTAATAATTTCTGGACGACGAACATTTTTTAGTTCATTAAGTTCAGTTTCTGCTTCTAAATATCCTTCAGCAGTCATAACAAATTTATTTTCTTTTGTCATAAAATTTATCTCCTCTTTATTTCATTATCAGTTCATAATATTACTATAAAAAATCCTTTTTGTCAAATACTTTTAATCGCATTAATGTATTTTTTTCTAATTTGATAGGGATGTGTAATTTAATTATATCTTTAGGATGATTAGATACTTTTATTTCTTCCATGGAATCATTATATATTTTATTAATCTTGTAATTAAAAGTTTCTATATTTGGATGAAAAAATTGTACTTCATCACCAATTTTAAAATAATTACGAGTTTCGATTGTAGCTAAATTATTTATTTCATCATATGCAATCACTACTCCCAAAAAATCCTGATTGGAATCCTCTTTGCGGCCTTTAAAATATTGTTCGTTTATACCAGGAATTTTATCATAAAATTGCGGTGTAGATTCTCTATTAGCACATCTATTTAAAATATTTAAATAATAATTTTTCAATCCATCTGTAAGTGTATTATTTAAAGCAGCATCAATTAATCGTCGATATGCCAATAAAACAGTAGCCACATAATAAATTGATCTCATTCTTCCTTCTATTTTAAACGAATCAATTCCCATTTTTATCTCTTCTTCAATGAATGGTATCATATTTAAATCTTTTGGAGTAATAGTTAAATCCGGTTTATTTTGGACCTCAAAACTCCATCGACAAACTTGGGCACATCCCCCACGATTAGAATCTCTTAATGTCATATAATTTGATAACACACATTTTCCACTAAAAGATGTACACATAGCACCATGAATAAATGTTTCTACTTCCATACCAGTATCTTTTATTTTTTTAATTTCTTCTTTACTTGCTTCTCGAGCTAATACTACTCTTGAAACACCTATATTTTTCCAAAAATTAAGGGCTCTTGTATTAAGTAAACTTGCTTGAGTAGAAAGACAAATCGGAATATTTAAATTTAACTCATTAATTCTTTTAATAACACTAATATCACTTACAATTACACCATCAACATTTATTGCATTTAAATATTTTAAATATTCATCTAAACCTATAAAATCACTATCATGAAATACAATATTGACAGTTACATAAACTTTCTTATTTAAAGCATGCGCATATTTGGTTGCTTTTTTTAACTCTAAAACATTAAAATTGTGCGCATTTGCTCTTAAACTAAAATTTTGGCCACCAAAATATACAGCGTCTGCACCATATAAAAAGGCAAACTTTAGTTTTTCAAAATCACCGGCTGGTGCTAATAATTCAACCATTAATTTTCACCTACTTTATAATACGTTTTTTTATCTAAAAACAAAGTATCCGTTTTAATATTCTTTATATTACTATTTAAAACTACTTCTAGTATATTTTGTTTATCTAATAAGATTGGATCATACCAAAAATATAGAACATTATTTAATTTTAAAAGATTTAATCCGTTATAATATTTACCTGCATAAAATTTAGTACCAAATTCATTTTCCATAATTTTAAAATATTTTTCTTCTATTTTTGCATCTATTAATGTTTCATTTTCTAAATTATAATAATTTTCATAATTACTTAATAATTTCCTTCTAGAATACATTAAAGTTTTTAATCCAAAAACATTAATAACTAATTTTTTAGTAGCATTTTCTACAATGTAATTAATCTCATCTTCTGTTAAATCATTTGATACTACTACACTATCTACATATTCTAAATAATAGTTGATTGATTTTACATTAGTAGCTAAATGATCTAATAAAAGTATTTTTTGCATTTTTAAATTAGCAACAATTTCTATTATTCCCAAATCATCAAATACTATACCTTTTATGTTAACATTATCTAATATTTTTTTTAATTTTTCTAACTCATTATCATCTAATAATCTATTAACTAAAATAAATCCATCAATTTCATCTATATCAAATTCCAAATCATAGCCAACACAAAAAGATTTAAGAGGATATAATAATTCAATAAATTTATTTTCTCTTAAATCATTTATAATATCAGTATTTGTAACTGTAACTAATTTTTTTATTGTTTCCATGTACTTATTGATAATCCATCTCCTATATCTTTGAATACAGTATCAAATTCGTTATTGTTTTTTAAAAAATCTACATAACTTTCAATTTTTTCTACTAAACTTTTTAAATTACCTTTGTCTAGTTTAGCTGATTCTCCAACGTAACCATGAAATTTTAAATTATCAGTAATTATAACACCGCTAGGATTTAAAAAGTTTTTATATTTTTCAAAAAATTTAATATATTGTCCTTTAGCAGCATCAATAAATATTAAATCATAACGTAATTCATCGCTTAAATTTAGTTCTAAAGCATCTTGAAAAACTACATTTATTTTTTTATCCATTCCGCACTTTTTAACATTTTTTAAACATTCCATATAACGAGTTTCATCTCTTTCAATGGTTGTAACCATAACATCTTTAGTACTAGATGCCATCAAAATTGCTGAATAACCTATAGCACTTCCAATTTCTAATATATTTAAAACATTATGTTCTTTAATATAACGCATTATAAATGCTATTGATTTTTTTTCAATAATTGGAACATTATGCTCAATAGCATATTTTTCCATTTCTATTATATTTTCTTTCAATTTCCTCACCTTAACTATATAATCTTTTAAATTCTAAAAATTCATCATAATTATCAGTAAAATAAACATTACCAGTTATAACATCTGCATAAAAATAAATATAATTTGTTTTTGCAGGTTCCAAAACTGCTTTTATACTTTCTATTGAAGGATTACAAATTGGACCAACAGGTAAGCCTAAAAAACTAGATACACGAGTATTATAAGGGTTTACATCATTTATGTCAACATTTGTTAATATTTCTTTCATATTCTTTTGAACACCATAATAAGTTGTTACATCCATACCTAAATTCATATTTAAATTAATTCTGGTATTTATTACTTGAGCAACTTTTTGACGATCTTCAAAGTTTATGGCTTCTTTTTCTACAATACTAGCCATAGTAAGTATTTCATGAATAGTATGAGAGTTTTCATTAATACTATTTCTTATTGAACTTAATTTATTGTTTGTTTCATCCAGTATCTTAGTAATAACTTCATTTAATGTTGTATTTTTATGAAATTCATAAGTATTAGGATATAAATAACCTTCTAATGAATAGTATATATTTTCGTTAAGGATATCTTCATTTAAGAACCAGTATTTTTCGATTAATGACTGTAAATATTCTCGATCATTTATTTGTTTAATTATATCATCATAATTCAAATTAGTTTGATCAGCTACTAACTGTAAACAATCTTTTAAAGTTAGTCCTTCTTTAAATGTAATAGTTACGGTTTCTCTATTTTTGTTTATAACATCGCCATTTACTAGAGTTTTAATTATCTCATTCGTAGTCATATTTCTACTCAATTCATAGCTTCCTGCTTGAATATTACTATTTCCGGTCAATAATATGTAAGCAAAAGTAATATATTTACTTCTTATTAAATTTGCATTTTTTAAATTTTCTACAATAATTTCTTTACTATCGCCACTATTAACTGTAAAACTTACTTTTTCATTACTTTTATCTACTGCACGCAAATTAAAAAAATAAATAGCTATTATTAATAAAATTATTCCTAAAATACATCCTATTATAATCAAAATTTTTTTCTTATTCACTCATATCACCCTTATTTATATTACATTCCACTTGCATTAATATTGTATCTAAACATTCTAATATTTCTTCTTCTTCAATTGGTTTTATTAATTGTTTACCATTAACAAATTCATAGTCTCCAGCATATGTAATAATATCTCCCCATTCATTTTGTTCATGCTTTGTATATATAAGATAATGTTTTTGATCTAACTCTATATTAAATAATATATCATATGTTTCTTTGCCATCTTTAGATGCTATAATTAATTTATTTTCTTTCATTGTTCATCCTTTTTAAATAACTTTCCAATATTAGTATTGCTGATAAAACATCTGTTTTATTTTTAGTATTAATTTTTTTTACGCCATTTTGTTTCATTATATTAATAGCTTCTACTGTAGTAAGACGCTCATCTTCCAAAAAAACTAATAACCCTTTTTCTTCAAGCATTTTTTTAAAATTTAAGCTTCTTTGGGCAGCAAAGCCTAAAGAATTATCCATATTTTTAGGTAACCCCAAAACAATTGCTTTTGGTTGATACTCAGCAATTATTGGCAATAATTTTACCAAAGCTTCTTGATAATTTTCTTTAGAAAATTTAATTAAAGTAAGAGGACTTACTAAAATATTACTTTTATCACTAATTGCTACTCCTAGGGAAGCGGTTCCTAAGTCTAATCCTATATATCGCATTATTTACCCATATATGAATTGATAATTGCCATCAATATTTCACTTCTATCATATTTACTTATTTTCTTTCTTGTATCATTAAATGTTGTAATATATTTTAAATCTCCAGTTGTTAAATATCCTACTAATTGATTTGTAGGATTATATCCTTTAAATTCTAATGCTTCAATTGCTTCATTTACCGTCATTAAAATTAATTCTTGCCTTAATTGTGCTACATTAAAAATGCTAGTTTTATTAAAATCCATTTAAATCACCTTAAACTTCAATATAATTCTAACAAATATTGATTCTTTTAGCAACAAAAAAAAGTAAGAAAAAAGTAGAAGATATTCTTCTACTTGGAGGATAAGGTACTAACAGCAGTATTTTAAATTGTTTATATTTAAAAGAAAACTTTAATACTTTAATATTGTAGGAACTATAAGACTATAATTTATATTATAGAAAGGTTTGTAAAAGAGTTAATGATCAATAAACAAAAAACATTTAACCCTGTCCTCCATTTACATAATATTAAATTAGTTTGAAAAAAATATGTGCCTAATGTGATTAATTTGTGAATTTTTTTAATTTCAAATGAAAATTAACATTTTTAATATAAATTTTAAAAAAAACTTGAAACACTTAAAGTATTGTGTTATTATTATTTTGCATGGACCTCTAGCTCAGTTGGTTAGAGCATCCGGCTCATAACCGGGCGGTCGTAGGTTCGAGTCCTACGAGGTCCACCATTTTATTGCAGGTATGGCGGAATTGGTAGACGCGATAGACTTAGGATCTATTGGATTATTCTGTGGGGGTTCAAGTCCCTTTACCTGCACCACAAATTAAATTACATCTTTTAATAAAAAGATGTTTTTTTATGTAATAAAAAACTTAAGAATTTTCTTAAGTTTATGAAACTATTTATCTTGTAACATATTTAGCAAATCAATTTTAAACATATCCTTAGAAGCATTAGCTTTAGAAATCATAATGCCTTTATAAGTAGTAAGCTCTGATCTATGGCCTTCTAATAAAATATCAGATGGTGTAATCGTTTCTAAAACTACAACTTCTTCCTTTTTATGAACAGTATAAATCAATTTAACTTCGCCATGTATTTGTGAAAACATTTTATCACTTGGTAACTTAAGTTCATATTTTTCAGTTCCATTTTTTTTATTAACAGATACTAATTCCCCTATAAAATTACCATTCCTTAAAGCTGGATAGTAATCAAAATTTAACTTTTTAAAAGCTAACATATTATACTTTTTCAAAGCCCTTTCTAACTTTTTAAATTCATTTTCACAAACGTATTCTAAAACATATCCTTTCATTTTTCCATACCCCCTAATTACTCGAACAATATCATTATACCACAAACTACTTTTTTTGTCAAATTTGTGTAAATTTTTCATATCATTCATAGTATTTCCATAATGTGGAATAATTATACCATAAATAATTAATTATGTCAAATTCTAGCAATTATGCTTACGAGAGCTAAAAAAGAGCTATTTTTTCTTGGTAGCTCCCTTTATAGAATGTACTTTTATTTCATCATATAAAATATATAGATATTGAACACCATTTTCTAAAAAAAAGTAATGAATAATATAGCAAATAACAAAAATCATTAATATAAAAGCTGGTATTATAAAAATATAAGATAAAGATATTAATACTAAGAAAAATAACAATAATAAAGCATAAAATAATGTAATAATTAAATGAATTAGTCTTTCATGTTGAAAAAAATAAATTTTAATTTTTAAATCGTTTATATCTATGCTTTTTTTATTATCTTCAACATATTTAATATATTTTTTTAAATAATTTTTCACAAAAGTCACCTATTTATTTTTTTTCTTATTTTTATTTATTAATCTAACTTTTACACCTTTGTATGTACTAAATTGTTTTTTTACACCTTCAGGTAAGTTTTTCTTAAAAGTTTTCATACTCCACCTCACTTTATATATATAATATTATAGCATATTAGAATAAATTTTGGCAATCTCTTCTGAGACTTTTATTCCGTCAATTGCTGAAGTAGTAATTCCCCTAGTTTGACAGTTTTAATATAAAAATCTTTGCAAACCTAGATAAAATCTAGTTTTTTTACGTTTTATTACTTGCGTACTATTGTGGAGTATTATATAATATATACAGAAACTAGGTGATATGAATGAGACTTAAGATTTCAAAATCTAAAAATACTATATTATTTTATATAATTAAAGACTACACAAAAAATGGTAAACGCTCTACAAAAATAGTTAAACGTATCGGTAACCTTAAAGACGTTAAAACTATGGCAGGAGATATGGATTATAAAGAATGGTTAAAAGAGTATGTTAGAGACTTTAACGAAAAGCAAGGTCGCAACGAAGTTGTTTTAATAAAAAAGAATACAAGAAAAATAATCAAGAAAGATATTAATAGTTCTTTTAATATTGGATATTTATTTTTAGAAAAGATATATAATGATTTAAATATTAAAAACATTTGTGAAAATATTCAAAATAAATATCAATTTCATTTTGATTTAAATGAAATATTATCTTATTTAGTATATGCAAGAATCATTTATCCTTCTTCTAAATTAGAAACTTTTAAACAATGTCAAAACTTTATTGTACAACCTAGTTTTAAACTTCATGATGAATATAGATCCTTAAGTTATATCGCTGATAATATGGATTATATTCAAAAAGAATTATTTAATAATAGTAAAAAAGTAATTAATAGAAATTCTAGAGTTATCTATTACGATTGTACTAATTATTTCTTCGAAATTGACAATGAAGATAATATTAGAAAATATGGTATTAATAAACAACATCAACCAAAACCTCAAGTTGGTATGGGATTATTTATGGATGGTGACGGACTTCCACTATCTTGTAATATTTACCCTGGTAATATGAATGAACAAAAGACTTTAATTCCTGAAGAAAACAAAATTGTTAATGATTTTAAATTAGATAATACTAAAATTATTTTATGTACTGATGCTGGTCTTGCCTCTGATGAAATTAAAAAATTTAATATCAAAAATAATAGAGGTTTTGTCATTACACAATCCTTAAAGAAACTAAAAGAAAGTTATAAAGAAAAAATATTCGATAAGACCGAATGGCGAATACCTAATGACTTAAGAAATGTTTATGATCTAGATACTATAGAAAATAATGAAACTTTAAGAGAAAAATATTATGATACTTTATTTTATAAAATTATAGAAACTGAAACTAAATCTGTTAAGCAAGATTTAATAGTTACTTTTTGTTTTAAATATTTTGACTACAACAGAAGTATTAGAAATAATCAAATTGAAAGGGCCAAGAAAAGTATTGAAACGAACCAAGTTACAAGAAAAGGAAAAAATCAAAACGATTATAGGAGATTTATCAGTTCTCTAAACTCAACAGATAATGGTGAAGTTGCAGAAAATACTTCTTATTCTATTAATCAAGATATTATAGATGAAGAAGAAAAGTATGATGGTTATTATGCACTTACAACAAACTTAATTGGTAATATTAATGAAATACTTAAGATAGTTAAAGGTAGATGGGAAATTGAAGAGTCCTTTAGAATTATGAAAAGTGATTTTCTTGCAAGACCTGTTAATCTTTCTAGAGAAGATCGAATAAAAGCACATTTTATGATTTGTTTCATATCTTTATTCATTTATAGAATATTAGAAAAAAAACTCGATTATAAATATACTACATCACAAATTTTAGACGTTTTAAGAAATATGAAAGTATTAGAATCTAAAGGAGATGGATACATTCCTGAATATACAAGAACTGAGTTAACGGATGATTTACACGAACTATTTGGTTTTAGAACTGATTATGAATTAAATACTTACAAAGATTTTAAAAAAATTTTTGACCATATAAAATAGTCTTCATGGTACGCACTTTTTCAAGATAAAAAAATCTCTCTAAACCCTTAAAATATAAGGGTTTGAGAGATTTTGTCTTTATAAAACTGTCAAAGTCAAGATTATAGCATATTAGAATAAATTTTGGCAATCTCTTCTGAGACTTTTATTCCGTCAATTGCTGAAGTAGTAATTCCTCCGGCATATCCTGATCCTTCACCACAAGGAAAAATTCCTTTAATATTACTTTCCAAATTATCATCGCGAATAATACGTATAGGAGAAGAGGTCCTAGTCTCTGGTGCTAAAATTATGCCATTTTTAAAATTAGGAATTTTAGTATTAAAATAATTAATCCCATTTTTTAATGCCTCATTTATATAATTAGGAAAAATCGAATTTATATCAATAAATGTAGTTTTACCTCTAACAAAATCTTGTAATTTAATATTTTTAGAAGTTATATTGTTAATATAATCTAGACAATTTTGAATGGGAATTTTACCTTTTGCTAGTTTATATGCTTTTTGCTCTATATTTTCAATATAATTTAATCCTGCTAAAGTATCATTTCCAAAATCATTTTTATTAACCGTAACAATTAATGCACTATTTGCAAAACCAGAATCTCGTTTGTAATTGCTCATACCATTAATAACTAAATATCCTAAATTACTAGATGCATCAACTACATAGCCTCCGGGACACATGCAAAATGAATATATCCCTCTGTGATCAACATTTGTATAAGTCAATTTATATGAAGATTTTGGTAACCATGTATAGCAAATCGGATATTGATTTTCATCAATCATTTTTTGGGGATGGACAATTCGTATGCCAACGGCAAATGGTTTAGATTCCATAGATATATTCTTTTTTTGCAACATTTTAAATGTTTCTCTTGCACTATGGCCAATTGCCAATACTAAAATGTCTGTTTTTATTTCTTGATTATTTATGATAACACTTACAATTTTATTTTTTAAAACATGAATATCTTGACAAAATGAATTAAAATGAATTTCACCACCATATTCAATAATTTTATTTCGCAAATTAATTACAACATTACGTAGTTTATCAGTCCCAATATGGGGCTTATTATCATACATGATTTCTGCGGGAGCTCCACACTCGGTAAATATTTCAAAAACCTTTTTCATTCTAAAATTTTTATCTTTAACCAAAGTGTTTAATTTGCCATCAGAAAATGTTCCTGCTCCTCCTTCTCCAAATTGAACATTTGAATTAGGGTTTAATAAACCATTTTGCCAAAACATTTCGACATCTTTAATTCGTTCTTCAATACATTTTCCTCTTTCATATATTATTGGTTTATAACCATTAATGGCAAGCATATATGCGCAAAATAAACCCGCTGGGCCAGCGCCAATTATTATCGGACGTTGCTTTAATTTATTGTTGCCACTTATGGGAAAAACATACTTTTCATCGGGAGTTTTTTTAAAAAATTTAGATTTTTTTAATAAATTTTTTTCTTGAGTAACTAAAACATCAAATTCATATACATAACAAAAATTAGATTTTTTTCGAGCATCAATAGATTTTTTATTTATTTTATACGTTATTATTTTATCTTTATTTATATGCATATATTTTGCAATAATATCTAATAAATCTTCTTTATTATCTATCGGAACTTTTATATTACTTATTCTTATCATTATTAATCTCCCAAACTTTTTGCTGCTAATAAAGCGCTAATACATGCAAAACTTAAATTATAGCCACCACAATCACCATCTACATCTAATATCTCTCCAACAAAATATAGATTTTTAACTATTTTAGATTCCATCGTTAAAGAATTAATATCACTTAAGCTTATTCCACCACTACAAACTTGAGCATTGTCAAAATCTTTAGTTGCAACTATATCCATTTTAAATGCCAATAAAATATCACAAAATAAATTTTTTTCTTTATTTGATAATTCATTCCACCTAGCTTTAGAATTAACTTTTATTTTTGTTAAAATTGCAGCTACTATTTTATAATGCAAAAAGCCATCACATAATTCAGTGATATTTAAAGAATCGCTATTTCTTTTATCTAATAATTGTTTTAATTCTTCTTTTCCACCCTTAAACCACGGCACAAAATTTATTAAAATTTGTTCTTTTTGATGATTTTCCAAACCTATTCTAATATCTCGACTCAAATTAAATACACAAATTCCACTTACTCCATAATTAGTTAATTGTATTTCCCCATACTCCGATTTTAATACTTTTTCATTTTGCAGGTGTTTTACTATAACATGTGTTCTTACTCCATGCCATATTTTTTCAATTCCAGCATTAGTAACTAACTGAACTAAAGATGGATTGACAGGAATTATATAATGACCATACTTACGAGCAAATTCATATCCCCATCCAGTGCTGCCAGTTTTAGGATATGCGCAAGAACCAGTAGCTATTATAATTTTATCAAAGTAATTTGTATTATTGGAGTAAGTTACTTTAAAACCATTATTAATAAGAGAAATATCTGTGATATTAATATTAGTTTTTACGATAACGCCATTAATTTGAGCACTGTTTAACAAAAGAGATTTAACACTTTTTGCACTTTCAGAAAAAGGATAATAATAACCATTTTTGACTATAGGAATTATACCTAAATCACTCCAGAATTTATATGCACAATCTAAGTTTTCTTTAGTAATTATTTTTTCTAATTCACATTGATTACTAGAATGATATTTACTTATATCTTGATATTCATTCCAATAATTACATCTACCATTACCAGTTAATAATAGTTTTTTTAAAACTTCATTATTTTTTTCATAAATTGTTATTTTATTATTTTTATTTTTGGCACACATAATTGCAGTAATAAAACCAGATATTCCGCCCCCTATTACTAAAATATTCATATAGCCCTTCTTTCTATAAATAAATTATTATTAACTATTTTGTATTATTTTGATAGCATCAGGTATAAATTTAACAGTATCAGAAGCAATCATTGCTATATCTGTATATTTTTTAGTAGCTAATTCACCCGCTAAACCAGCAACATAAGCACATGCTGCAACACTTAACGGTGAATAATCATTATATCCTAAAAAACCTACAAGTATTCCTGATAAGACATCTCCCGATCCAGCTGTAGCCATACCTGGTGATCCTTTTTTTACTACGTATAATTTATTACCATCAGTAATAATAGTAGTAGAACCTTTTAATAATAAAATTATTTTATACTTTGAAGCAAAATTTTTAGCAATATTAATTTTATCTTTATTAATTTCTTCAATGCTCAAATTACACAATCTCGAAAATTCTTTTAAATGTGGAGTTAAAATAACTTTAGCCCTCGTATCTTTTAATAATTCCATATTTTGTGCTAAAAGATTTAAACCATCGGCATCAATTAATAACTTATTATTAAATTTTTTTAAAACATAATTTAATATTTGCAAATTTTTAGGATTTTTCCCCCAACCCATGCCAATACCTAAAACATTTAAATTTTTAATTGCTTCATCAATATTGTGATCTAATACAAATAAAGTTTGTTCTAAAACATAAGGCATTATTCCAACAGCTACATCTTTATCGACGATGATTCTCACAATCCCTGCTCCACTACGCATAGCAACTGCTCCTAAATTGGCTAATTTCATGGCTCCACTATAATTAACGGAACCCCCTAAAATACCAACAATGCCAAAATTTCCTTTATTAACATCACTAGGTCTTTTCTTAAATAAGTGCTTAATATCATCAATTTCTATATTCATTTTTACCTCAATTAAAGTATATCACAAACTAACACTAAACATAAAATATTAATTATAAAACGAATTATTTGATAGTCTCTAATTTTAAAAAATTAGTTAATTTTTCATTTAATAACCCTGGAAGTCCACCAGTAATTATTATGCGATCGTTAGATTTTAATTTAAAATACTCTATGGTTTTTTCCATAACTAAATTCACTAATTGGTCTGTATTATTCATAAGTGGTACAAGACATGTATAAATTCCATAATTTAAAGCTAAGCTTCTTGCAACCTTAGCAGTTGTACAATTAGCAAGTATTGGAGCATTAGGACGAAAATTACTTATCATTGTAGCACTATAACCACTTATAGATTCAACGGCAATAGCATTTATATCAACATAGTTTGCCATGTCTGCAGCAGCTTTAGCAATACATTCAGTTCGGCCAATTTTCCCCATATATTTAAAATGTTTGGCACTATGTTCTTCAGCATCACTAGCAATACTTGCCATATATTTTACAGCGTCAACTGGATATAATCCCATTGTTGTTTCCCCACTTAACATAATCGCATCAGTACCATCCAAAACGGCATTAGCTACATCAGTAACTTCAGCCCTTGTAGGTCTTGGCTTTTTCTTCATACTTTCAAGCATTTCCGTAGCAACAATACACAATTTACCATGTTCTCTAGCTTTTTTAATAATTTCTTTTTGGTATACCGGTAACAAAGAAATAGGGACTTCTTCACCTAAATCTCCACGAGCTACCATAACACCATCACTGACTTCTAAAATTTCATCTAAATTATCAATTCCTGTTTTACTTTCTATCTTGGAAATTACTTTTATATTACCGTTTACTTCAGCTATTATTCGCTTAGCTTGCAAAACATCATCTTTAGATGAAACAAATGATAAAGCTAAAAAATCACCATCATTTTCGCAAGCATATTTTATATCTTCATAATCATCATCACTTATAAAAGGAACATTTAATTTTACCCCTGGAACAAATAAACTTTTTTTGCTTTCCAATAAACCACCATTTATTATTTGACAAGTAACGCTATCATTATCTCTAGCTACAACTTCAATTTTCATTAACCCATTTTCTAATTTGATTATATCACCAATATTTAAAGAATCAATCGCTTGAGGGTGATTAACACTAAAGCGTTCACTATTTCCTATCACATCCTCTTTTACTATTTTTATTTTTTTCCCAGGTATTAATTCTATTCCACCATTTTCAACTATACCATTTCTAAATTCTGGCCCTTTGGTATCAAATAATAATCCAATGCTTTTATTTTCCACACTATTTACTTCTTTAACTAAATCTATAACTATTTGCCTTTCTTGCATTGTTGCATGAGAAAAATTAACTCTTGCAACATTCATACCAGCAGCGACCATTTTAGAAAAAGTTTCAATATTATTACTAGCTGGTCCAATACTACAAATAATCTTTGTTTTTTTCATTATCTTACTTCCTTTCAAGACTTTAATTTTATCAAATAATAATTTTCTAATCAATATTTTTAATTAAAAAACCATCTTTATACTTAAAAGATAGTCTTATTTATCAAATAAATAATTTAATGCATCATCAAATGTAGCAACCCCTTGTATTTTTATATCCAAATCAAATTCATTTTTTACTTCGATAGCTTCTTCATAATTTTCAACCGGGCAAAGAAATATATCGGCATCATTTTTAGCAGCTCCCAAAAGTTTATATTTAACACCATCAATTTCACCAACAGTGCCATCTAAAGCTATGGTGCCAGTGCCGACAATTGTTCTACCAGCAGTTACATCTTCTTCTGTTATTAAATCATATATTGCTAAAGCAAGCATCAATCCTCCACTAGAACCAGATTCACTTGATTTGGTTTCTACATTAACTTTAGGAATTGCTTCATATTCATAAGTTGTTAAAAAAGAAATACCAACTTTTAATCCATCATCTGTATTATATATTTTAGCATGACATTTTTTTTCTTTACCATTTCTTAAAACAACAAATTCAATAACATCCCCCTCTTTTTTATTTGTTATAATTTCTTTTAACTCTGTCAATTCATTAATAGCAGTTCCTTCTACTTTAATTATTTCATCATACATTTTTAAGTCAGTATCTGCTTCATCAGCTATATAAACTATGTTGTTTACTTCTTTTGTAATTTCAATTTCTTTGCCAGCCTTTTTAAAAGCTAAAATAGTTGCATTATCAATTGATGACTTCATATATAATTTTTCTAATTCCAATAGTTCTTCAACAGATTCATCTTCTCTAGTAATTTCTTCTTGATCTACTAAATCCCAATTGGGTATTACATAAGAGAGTAAAATCATTGGTAATGTCCCTTTTACTAAGGAAACATAACTCATATTTAAAGATCCATCAATATCATATTTATTATCTATATCAATTCTATCTCCTAGATTAACTATTCCCCCCGGCGTATAAACAACATATGGTAATTCATAAAAAAACAAGAAAATTATTATTCCCCAAATAATCAAAAATTTATAATTATCTACAATAAAATTCTTAATACTTTCATATATTTTATTAAACAATTAAATCACCTTATTTAATTATAGCAAAAAAGGATTTATATATGAAAAGAAATTTTATTTATTTGACAATTTTTATACTTATTATTTTAATTTTTCAAAATTATTCTTTGGTATTATCTAGCACTATAAATGCAGTTAATATTTGGTTATATAAAGTATTTCCTTATTTGTTTATAATGATCATTATAAATGATACATTAGTTAATTTTGATTTAGAAAGTAAATTTAAAAATACTTCCATCTATATTTTTATTATGTCTTTGTTATCTGGGAGTCCAACATCAGCTGTAATTATTAATAATTTATATCAAAAAAATATATTAAGCAAAAATGATGCTAATTTAACCTTATTATTTACTTATTTTGCTAATCCATTATTTTTATATACCATGTTAAATTCCATATTTAATGATAAAGCTATTACCATTAAATTAATAGCTATTCACTATCTTAGTAACATAATAATCTATTTTTTATTTAAAAAAAAATTAGAACAATCTAATATAACTCAAAATAAAATTACTTTTGATATATCAGATTCAATAAAAAAAGCCATGAATACTACTACCATGGTTTTAGGTGCTATCACTTTTTATTTAGTCATAAGTAATATATTATCTTTGAATTTATTTGTAAGAGGTTTATTAGAAATGACTCAAGGCTTAAATCAATTAATAGGTTTAGACATTTCTTTTAAAGAAATAATAACTATGATTTTTATTTCTTTTGGAGGTCTTTCTATTCATACACAAGTTAAATGTATTTTAAACGAATCTAATTTAGAATATAAATATTTTTTAAAAGGCAGAATTTACCAAACCATTATTAGCATAATATTAACAATCGTTACCCAAACATGTTAAATCTAAGTTTGAAAAGTCTCTAGTATTTCCCACATAACTAAGCACTATATCATCTATTAAATTATTATTAGTAGAAGAATTTTTTTCATTGGCTGTATTTATTTCAATTTGAATTTGTAATGTATAAATTCTTTCGTTTTCAGCTTTAGTATCTTGATTATAATAAACATTAGCTTTTTTAAAATTTAAGGTTCCGTCCTTTATCGTCCATTTTCTAACAACTCCATTGGATGCAGTATATCTAAAGCTATCATTTGTAGCATTAATACGAGCAATTTTACCACTTTCAAAAGCAAATTCTACTATTAATGCTTCATTGGTACTATAATCTGAAATATTATTTATAACATTTCCATTTAAATCATTTTCTACCATTCTTAATATCTCTGCTCTATTTAATTGATTATTTATAGCATATTCATTATTGTTTTCCTCATTATTTAAATCTATTAGCAATCTAATCATAAATACAAGAACTATCGATATTAAAGCTATACTAATTATTACTTCAATTAAAGTAGTACCTTTATTATTTAACATATTTAACCTCCTATTCTATACTTATTACTGGACAGTTTTTTATAGATACATATGGGAAATTTTTATATTAACTTTCCATTTTTATTTTTAATTGAATAAACAACTACTTTTTGTTATTATTAAATTGTAAAAAAATATAGTAAAGGTAGTTGTTTATGTCTAAATTATATAATAATATTATTGATGTTGTAAATAGGTTTAAATCTTATTTTTCTAATTTTACAAGTTCTAAAACTTTTCTTAATTTTGTTCCTCTTTATTTTTATTCTTTAATCGATTCTGAATCCATTACTTATTCTAAAAATGCTCTTTCTTTATTTAATTCTTTTAACGATTCTATTAGACTTGATTCTCATTATAAAAGAATTTATCGTTTTTTACACAATCCTAATTTTTCAGTTTATAACATCTTTAATGATATTGTTAAAGATGTTTTATCTCGCCATAAAATTGCTCAC
Source organism: uncultured Bacilli bacterium (assembly GCA_944363795.1). Taxonomy (GTDB): domain Bacteria; phylum Bacillota_I; class Bacilli_A; order RF39; family UBA660; genus Onthocola_B. The sequence goes on from CALVVG010000007.1 coordinate 18,345, forward strand.
AACGATAATAACATTCATATTTCTTTTGATCACATGTTTAACAAAACTAATTACACTATTTTAATGTTCACTCTTCGCATTGGTAAACAAGGTATTCCTATTTACTTTGATGTTTTCGAAGGAACTGATGGTGAATTTCACGGTGATGCTTTCAAAAACGTTAACATTAAAAAGGGGATTCTTTATTGTCATGACTTAATTAAATCTTTTTTCCCTAATGCTAACATTATCTTTCTTGCTGATAGATGGTTTGGTAATTTATTTCCTTTAATGGAATACATTAATTCCATTGGTGATACTTTTGTTTTTCGTTGTAAACAAAACCTTAAAGTTTTTTATCAATTATATCCCGAAAATCATAAAATTTGGATTCCTATTATTAAGCTTCCTCACCTAGTCCATGCTTCTAAATTATATAACAATTTAGAATTTACTAGAAAAAAATATATTTACAATCTAGCTTACTGTAAGAGTAAAGACCATAAAGAAGCATGGCTCCTTATTACTAATGGCAATCCTAAAGTTGCCAAAATGCTTTATGGTTATCGTTTTGGTAGTATTGAGTTTTTATTTAAATCACAAAAGACTAATGGTTTCTATATTGAAGAATGTGGCATTAAAAAAATTAATGCTTTTCGCAATCTTTATTCTCTTGTTTGTATTGCTAATATTTTCTTAACATGTCTTGGTACGGAAATTTCTAAAAATTCTAAGTGTTACAAAAATATTGGTTTTGTTACTACTAGAAGAAACACCAAAACTAATAATAGATATCGAGTTATTTCTAGATTTAGAGCAGGTCTCACGTTATTTAAAATGGCCATTAATTCTTCTAGATATTTTAGATTACCTATTACTTTTACTTTATATGATACCTAGGTTGTCTACAGAATCTATATGTTAAATATTAGCAATTTATTTGCTATATTTTGATATGCAAAATATCCATAGAATTCGTATAATCCTATGGATATTATTACTATCGGGCGTACATTTACGCTCGTTTTTATTAGGTTTTACCTATTATTTTTTAAAACTGTCCAGTATTAAGCTATTCTATAGGGATTGCTTTCTAAACCATTGCCATCATTCCACGAAATAGTACTATTTAAATAAAATACTGGACGAATATAAAAAGCTTTTTCTACTGTTTCATTTTTTAGCAATCCTGTATTATCTATATAATAATTAGAATTATTAGTATCATAGTTTCTAGTAATTAACCAATTATTTTCGCCGTTATTTAACCAATTATTTGTAGATATCATATTATAATCATTCCAATTATCCACAGATGATGCATAATTATAATCACTTATATACATCAAACCTATTTTACAATTTACTATAGTTCCATCTTCATTTATTTCTGAATCATAGATTTCTTTAATAGAATCTAAATTATATTTTATACCACTTACATAATAATCATTTATACTTATTTTATTTTGCCAAATTTCATTAAATGTGTAATAAAAAGTATCATTTAGATAACTATACATATATGTATTAATATAATGATTAGTATCTGTTGTATCAAATGTTATTGGCCCAATACTATTTTTTTTAATAATTTTTATTTTTCCATCTATTACTCCAATTATTCGATATAAGTTGTCTTCGGGACAAACTTCTTCATTACTACCAAAACAAATATAATTATTGGGATTATCACCAACATATCTATAAGAATAATCTAAAGAACTATTTTCCAATTTATCATTTAATTGTACTAATCCTAACTCATTACTATGGTTTATTAAATATTTTTTTAATGTCGAATCTGCTATATCTTCTTTTATTTCAGTTTTTATATTATTAAGTAAAGTTCGATTATTAACTAAATTTTCCACTATAAATAAAAGCATTAATAAAAATAATAAAAAGAAAGAATAAACCATAGTTGTTGACATAAAACCTTTTTTCATAAACCACCTATATTTCTAAAGACACGTAATGTGTATCACAAAAAGTATTATCTCCTGGAATACAACGAGTTATTTTGCCATCTTCATTTGTCTCACTAAATTCTATAACTAAATATGTATCATAATTATCTTTATTTAAAGTATTAAGATAGCTATTTAAACTATAACTTAAATTACTAGTGTCACACTTAGTATTGGAACTATCTTTACAATCTCTTAAAAGCTCGGAACTTACCAAAACTATTTGATTAATATTAAAACCATTAAATAATGTATTAAAAGATGATTTCATATTATTTGTTATATTAGTATCTATAAACATGCCATCAAAATCAGGGCCAATATTAATGACATAACTTCTATTAAAAACATACTCTTTTAATGCCTCGATATCAGAATATTTTTCCAGAAAGTTACGAACATAATTAGCCTTATAAATGTGTGATACATCATCATAATATAATCTTCTTTCTTCTTTAACTACTATATCATTATAAGAACTATAAAGATATAAAAGAGATGCAGATAAGATAACAACAGTAATAACTGTCTCAATAAAAACAAAGCCTTTTTTCATGATTATCTCCTAATATATATTTTTTAATCCTCTTATCTTATATTAAAATCATAACAAAATTAGTATTAAAAATCAATCACAAAAAAACTCTTAACATATAATATTATAGGTGATCAAAATGTATCCTTGTAAAAGACCAGGAAGTGGTTTAACTATAATAATATTATTCATTTTAGCTATTTTAATTTTTTATCAACTTATAATTACTTTAATTTTGCCTTTTAGATGGAACATTTTTGTTTTAATATTTGAAGTATTTTTGTTTTTCTTTTTTCTAGGCCGCATTATATGGCCTTATTAAATCTTTCTTTTAGTTTCTCTTTTTCGGATATAATTTTATTATTATGTTTAAAATATTGATATGTATCTAATTTTAATATATCCAATGTACCTTCTTTAGTACTAATATATTTAAATTCATATTTATTTAAATATCGTTCTAATAAAAATTTATTATATAAATATTTATAATTTTTCCACGCATAATAAGTTTTTACTAAAAACAATCCAACCAATAAATAATTATTTAAAGAGAACCAATAATTACTTAAAACATATAATATTAAAAAAATTAAGGATACAATTAAATAAATATAATAAGATTGTTTATAAGAAAATATTTTATTTAATAAGCTATTTAATATAATACTGCCATCTAATGGTATTATAGGAAGTAAATTAAATATCATAATACTAATATTATATTTATAAAAAAGAAATTTAGTATATTGTGTTATTGGTAATAAATTAATGATAATAAATATTAATAATTGAAATATAATACCAGAAGATGCAATAATTAATTCTTTAGAAATCGGAGTATTAATATCTTTATTAATTTTAGTAACTCCACCGAAAGGATAAATATTAACAGATACTATTTCAAATTTAAAATATTTAATAAATAATATATGACCTAATTCATGAAATAATACTATAAAAAAAATAATTAAACCAATTTTTAAATAGCCACATAAAAAAAGAAGAAATAGAAAATAAAACGTTAAAAAATTAATTTTGATATTCTTCATATTTTATAAATTCATTATCCTTTTTAATTACTAAATATAAATATTCATTAATTGTTTCTCCAATAATGGTATCCTTTTCAATATAATCATATAAATTAACTGAAATATTATCTAAATTACCATACCAAATATCTACTCCATCTACACCTTGAATAATAATTGTATTACCATAACCTTCTTTTTCACCATTGTAAACTACAACACCACTACCTATACTATTGACTAAAGATTTATTACTAACAGTTAACTTTTCTCCATCTAAATAATCTTCTATATTTTTATAAACTATTTTTCCGTTAAAAACAGTAGTTGCATTATCATTTTTAGGTAATACTTCTCCAAATAGATCCTCATACCAACTTTTTATCTTGGTAAATGGCAAAGACTCTGTAAACACATATTCTTGATATAACAATAGATTTTTATCACTTATATTGGTAAAAATAATACTGATTAAAAAAAATATTATTCCTAGCATAATTTTAGTAATATATTTACTAATTATTTTTTTATTGAATTTTATATTTTTATCAAAAGATTTTTTTTTATTTTTGAATCTTGCTAGATATTCATCCATCTAACTCACCTATAATATTTTATGTTGCTGTAATCTTTTTTATAACAAATAATAATAAATATGCTATTAATAATAAAAACATTTATAATTTCTATTAATGTGATATTAGAATATATTAAATTGCTAAAAAAGTAGTAACTAACTACAAAAAATAAATTAACTAAATAGTAATATATTAAATTATTATAATTAAATTTAAATATATATTTTCTAATTAAATAACATAATATTAAAAATATTGTGTTAAACAAGAATGTATTTAAAATAAAATCAATTAACAATCCTAAAGAAATATTATATATCAAACTTTTACAATTGATATTTAGTAAAAAGAAATAAGAAATATAATTAGTATAATTATAAATTAAAAGATCAATCAATAAATTTAACATATTAACCAACAATATATAGATAATTTAAATTATCTATATTATAATCTAATTCTACTATAATATTTTTTTCAATTTGAGTATTATTAAGTCTTATCTCTTTTACTTTACCAACGTATAAATCTCCAGTTATATTTCCTAAGCCAGAAGTAAATATTAAATCTCCTACTTTTATATTATCATAATTATTTAAATCACTCACTATCAATAAATTATTTCTAAATTTAAGTATTCCATAACAATCATTAATTTTAACTGATATATTACTATTTTTATTTGTTATTAATCGAACATCACTATACTCTGATTCTACTTTTTCTATAATACCAACCAATCCTTTTTCTCCAATAACAGCCATACCTTTTTTTATCGCATCATTACTACCTTTATAAATTTTTAATATATCTTTATATTCATATACATCTCTAAACATAACTTTACTTATTATTAAATTCAAATTACTTTCTAGCTTAAAATTATTACTTTTTAATAAATTATTGTAATCATTTTCAATACTAGAACAATATGTATTAGTTATATTTTCTAATTGTAAATTAGAATCGAATGACATAAAAATCCTACTTATATTACTACTAAATATAATAAGTAAAAAAATAATAAGTAATATAATATAATCTCTATACTTTTTTATCATATTATTATTATGGTTATGTTTATTGTAAATATCCTAAAAACATATTTAACATGCTTTCATTTATATTGTCAATTACTTCATTCTTATTTGTTTTTATTAAAATAACCTCGTAGTTTTCCATTTTTTTTATAAAATCATCGCTAACTTTAATTTCTTTTATTATATATTTTATACCTTTATTAGTAAAATAACTTTCTAATTTTACTTTATTTTCTTCATGATAAGAAATGCCAACTATAACTCGATAATAATTATCTGTATTATAGATTATAGCGGGTGCATAAAGTTCTTGATAATTTTTAGCATTTTCAATTTGTTCAAATACTCCAACTTGAAATAAACTAATAGTATTTTCCTTAGTAGTTAAGGCCACTACTTCCTTTTTTATATCTTTATAAAACAAAAAAGCAAATATTCCCCCAATCAAAATCGCTCCGATTATTATTTTAATGTAACTTTTCACAATTATCACCAATAATAATATATCAAAAAAAAATTAAAAAAAATGTCATCTCTTGTTAAAGAATAAAAAAATCGGTTTTTTCAACCGATTCTTAATTGTTAGTTTTTTTGGCAACCATGGCCTCAGCACTATCCATAGTTTTTAACACTTTTTTACCAATTTGCTTTTTAGCATTTTGGTTTTGCATTAAATAAACAGATCCACCTACTACAGCTAAAGCCGCTGCAGTTCCGACTATTTTTAAAACGCTTTTCAAATTTTCCACCTCTACATTTATTATAGCCTTTTTTAATTATTATATACTTCGATTATTTTATCTTTTAAAGTGGTCTTACGATTACGAGAATAATCATTATTTATAGCCCTGGCAAATGCTTGAGCATCACCAACAATTGTTAAGCTTTTCTTAGCTCTGCTTACTCCTGTATATATAAGTTTATTATAAAGCATTTTATAATAACTAGTACTAATTGGCATTATTACATGTTCAAATTCACTACCTTGAGATTTATGAATCGTAATTGCATAAGCATGTTTTATTTGTTTTAAATCCTTTTTTTGATATTCAACTTTATTTCCTTCAAAATCAATAGTTATGGTATTACCAACAATTGATTTAATATAACCAATATCACCATTAAAAACATTTTTATCTAAATCATTTACTAATTGCAATACTTTATCATTTTCTCGATAAACAATATCCATATATATTAATTCATTTTTATTAACACTTGGAGGATTATAAATATTTTGCAAAGATATGTTTAAATTATCAATTCCATTTTCTCCTTTATACATTGGGGCTAATATTTGCATATTTTTTTCACTAATTTTTTTATTTATTGATATTTTAATTATTTGTTCAATCATTTCTTTTATTTTATCAGAACTTACTTGAAAAAAAGCATAATCATCTTTCTTGCTAAGTATTTCTTCACTTATTTCTTTATTTTTTATATCTTTAGCTAAATAAGGAATATAAGAATTATCACTTTGTCGATATATTTGATTTAAAGGAACAAAATTAAAATAATCACTACGAATTAAGTCATCTAATACTAGACCTGGCCCAACACTAGGTAATTGAAAAGTATCTCCTACTAATATTAATTTAATATTAGAACTAATACCATTTAATAATGCATTAAATAAATCAATATCAATCATACTTACTTCATCTACAATTATTAATTTATGCCCAGTTTTATTGTACTCATTGTAAAAAAAATCATTGCTATCTTTATACCATTTTAAATATCGATGGATTGTATAAGCTGGTAAGGATGTAGACATTGCTAATTTCTTACTAGCACGACCGGTTGGGGCTAAAAGAGCAATATTTTCTAATATATCCTGTGGCCCTAACCGTTTATTTTCAATATATAATTTGGTAATTGCATTAATTATAGTAGTTTTACCAGTACCTGGTCCACCAGAAATTATAGTTATATTATTATCAAGAGCACTAATTATAGCTTTTTCTTGGTCAGCATTATAATCAATACCAATTCTTTTTTCTAACTCTAATAATTTATCCTTTAAATTGGGAATTTTTTGAGTCAAAAAAGAGTCAATTCTTTTTAATTTTTTTGCTACATTTTCTTCATATAAATAATATTTAGACAAATAAATTTTTCGATCTTTAAAAATAATTTTTTGATTGTCAGAAAGCTCATTAAGTATTTCTTCAAAAACCTCTTCACCTAGTATTATATCAAATTCTTTATTTAAAAGGTTACTTATCTCTTCACGATAATAATAAGTATCTCCATTAGAATTACTTAATATTTGCATACTTTCAAGGACACAAGCAAATATTCTTGTTTTGCTTTCTTTACCAAAATTTCTAATATATATATTATCTAATTTTTTAAAATCAATAATTTCTTTTAAGTCATAAAATGCATCTTTCAGCACTTCATCAATTCTATCCTTAAATTTATTATATATTTTAGAGCATTCCTCAATACTAAAACCCAAATTTTGAAATTCTAATATAGCTTCACTACTCTTATTATAATTTAATAATGAATTATATATTTTTAAGGCTCTACTAGGAGTTATTCCTTCTATCTCTAATAAATTATTTTTATCTTCTTTAATTTTATCCAATGTTTGTTCTTTAAAATGATCGACAATTTTTTTGGCAGTCCTCTCTCCACAACCATCAATAAAAGAACTTGATAAAAACTCAATAATAGCATCTTTAGTTGTTGGAATATCAATTTCATAAGACGTAACCACGTATTGCATGCCAAATTTTGCATTTTTTTGATAAGTACCATATAAAGTCATGTTAATATCTATATTTACATCAGTAAATATTCCTGTGACTGTAATACTTTTATTAATTTTATCTTTAATGAGAGAATCATTAGTTTCTTTAACACGAAATAGAGCCACAACGTAGCCACTATCGTTATTATGAAATATGATTTTTTTTAATTTACCTTTTATATAATTCATAAAATCCTACTATAAATTTGTCCTTTTTCTAATTTTTCATTTAATTGAACATACAAATAATTACTAGTATGCCCAACACTACTAAAATTATCGCACTCTTCAATTAAAACATCAACCATTTTTCCTTTAAATTTATTATAATATTCTTTTTCCAATTCATTGGATAAATTTATCAATTTTTTAACTCTTTCTTTTTTTACTAATTCACTTACTTGTTCAGGCATTTTTTCAGCAGCAGTACCTTTTCTTATAGAATATGGAAAAACATGGACTTTACTAAATTTAATTTTCTTAACAAATTCTAAACATTCATTAAAATGTACTTCAGTTTCATATGGATGCCCTACAATAATGTCAGTTGATATGGCTATATTTGGTCTAATAAGCCTAATTTTATTAATTTTATTTTCAAAATAATCTAAATCATATTTACGATTCATTTTTTTTAATATCTCATTACTACCAGATTGTAAAGGTATATGTAGATGATTGCATATCTTATTATTATACTTTAAAGTATTTAAAAACTTATCATTTAATTCTGTTACCTCAATGCTTGATATTCTAATTCTTTTTATATTTTCAATTTTACTTAATTCATTAATTAAATCACTTAAGTCTAAACCATTACTGTTATATCTTCCAGTATGTATCCCCGTCAAAACAATTTCGTGATGTTCAACAGCCAGTTGCTTTGCCTCTTCTATTACTTTAAAAAAATCTTTACATCTAACGCTCCCTCTCACATAAGGAATAATGCAATAAGAACAAAAATTATCACATCCGTCTTCTATTTTAATAAATGCTCGAACATGATTAAAAGAGCTTAAAGTCATATCTTCAAATTCTAATTTTCGTTCATTATAAAATTTAACATAATTTTGTTTATTTTTAATAAAATTTTCAATTAAATCAGCTATTTTACTTTTATCCTTATTACCCAGTAAAATATCAATATTCATTTTTTTATATAAATCCTGTTTATTTTGGGCACTACAACCGGCCACTACTAATATTGCATTTGCAAAGTTATTTTTTAGATGTCTAATCATTTTCAGACATTTTTTATCAGCAGCATTTGTAACTGTACAAGTATTAACTATGATAATATCACAATTTTCCAATTTTTCCTCATAACAAAAATTATGATGAAGCATTTTTTCCTTCATCACATTTGATTCATATTGATTTACTTTACAACCAAAAGTAATAATATTAAATTTCATAACCATTACCCCAATTCTTTTTGCAAACGTTTAAGTGCCTCCAAAAATGCTTCTTCTCTAGCAAAGCTAATTACTCTGACATTAACATTTGGATTAACTTCAACTTTGCGATTAACTAAATCATCCAAATTAACTTTTTTTACCAATAGATCATCGTGCATTTCTTCAGTTTCGTAATTTAATTCATAATTGCTATTTTTATGCAATAATTCATCATAACTTATTATTGCTTTATCTTCTTGATCTTTTTCATAATCAGTAAAATGAATTGTTGGTTCCTCATTTTTCATATTATTCTTTATTTCCTTTACTATTTTCATCTCAGCAGTTTCTTCACCTACTTCAGTTTCTTCTTCATTATTAATTTTTATAAAATATATTAAAGTTACAATTAATACTAACAGGATTACAACTGCAAAGAAAAATATAATATCTATAAAATTTAAGGTTTTAAAAAACTCCCATGTTTCTGTTAATATTTTCATTTCTCTACCACCACAATACCATTTTACCAAATTATTTATAACTTATTAAGTATTTATCATTAATTTGACACACCGGCATGTCAAATATTGACACTTATTATACCATAAAGCATTTTATATGTCAAAAATAGAACTTAAAAAGTTCTATTTAATTACTATTTTATATGGATCATCATTTGTACCTGTTCCAGTTACTTTAGCAGTTTTTATTATATTTATTACAGGTCTGATTCCTCTTAATAAATTACCAGGAGTACTACTTTCTAAAGCTCCATTAACATTTACAATAAAAGGATAATAAACATCGCCATTGATTTTAGCACTAGTCATCGTATAATAATCAGTTGTTATATCACTATTATAAAGATAATAATTTTGATTAGCATTTACAGATCCACCAGCCAAAATTACTTCATCAGCAGTCAAAAGACCAATCTGACTATTTTCAACTGCACCTAAACACACGAATGTAGGAATTTTATTGATAACTATCCGGTCATAAGCATTATAGCTTAAACCATTAACAGCTAAGACAATATCATTACAATATCGATAATAAGCAATATAATCACTATATTCAGAAAGATTGTCATCATACCATTCATTTAATATTGTAAGAACATTGGATTCATTGAAGTTAAAAGACGAATCATAATAGCTTCCAATTTCTTCCAAAATATTATTTAGAACTAATTTAACTGATCCATCTCCATTAATTTTAACTATTTTCCAATTATAATCAGCAAATGAAACATTATTATTGGTAACAGCTCCTCGAAAATAATATGCAATACCTAAATCATCTTGAGATTGCAATAAGCCTTCATCTAAAGTAGCAGGCTCTCCTATATTACTCAATGTAGCAGAACTAATATTATTTGCATTTAATATTGCATCAGCAAAACTATTATCTTCATCAGCCCGTAATCCTATTTTAATTTTTCCAGAATATTCTAAATCACTAGAACTAGAAAAATTAAGAGTATAATCTACTGTTTCATTACCATTTATAGCTATTTGGTTAGAGATAATCTCAGCTGTTAATTTTTCAGAAATATCCAAATTATTAGAAGAAGTTAATTTATAATCGACATCGTCTGCAGTAACATCTGTAAATTGAATATAATAATATTTTTGCTCATCACTTTTATTTGTTACTGAGAAATTTAAAGAAGCATCTCCTATCAAAGAAAATTTAGACCCTCTATCATAATTAATAATCAAATCCCCATCGACTACGATATCCGATGAATCCACAACTTCTGTATAAAAAAGATAACCTATTCCCACTGATGCACATATTATTATTAAAATAAATATTAATACTAAAATGGTCTTAAATCTCAATCTCATTAATATCATCCTTTTATTTTCTTATTTTTATTATACTTTAGCTATTTTTTATTGTCAATTATTTAAACCTAGTATTCATTTTTTATTATCTCAATATTGATTTTTAAACAACTGTTTAATTTGTGTTAATATAGCTTAGTGCTTTATTATATGTTTTAGCCAAAATAAAAAACCCCGTATAAACGAGGTTCATAATCTATTAACTATTTTATATATTTTTTAAAATTTTTAAATTCAGAACTATCTTCCAAATCAGTTTCAGCCAATTCTTGCAATAATCTTTTTTGATTTCGATCTAATTTTGTAGGCATAATTATATTAATTACAGCGTACATATTTCCTCTACTAAATGAATTTGGAGTCTTTATACCTTTTCCTTTAAGTTTCAATTTTGTATAATTTTGTGTTCCCGGTTTTATTTCCAAATAAACATTACCTGTCAATGTAGGTATTTCTTTTTTGCAACCTAAAATAGCATCAGTTATAGTAATTGGCACTTCTAGATATATATCAGCCCCATCTCTTTCAAATAATGGATGCTCCTTAATTTTAAATTCTATAAAAATATCTCCGTTAGCGCCACCATTTAAACCGGCATTGCCTTTACCACTTAATCTTAATTGAAAACCTTCGTCTACGCCTTCTGGTATAGTTACAGTTAAAGTTTTTGTTTTAGCAATAAAACCTTTACCATGACAATCATCACAAGTAGTTTCATAAGTTTTCCCTGCGCCTTTACAATTCGGACAAGTCTTTTGAGTTTGCATATAGCCAAAAATTGTTTGTTGTTGTTCTAACACCCGACCGGAACCGCCACATGTTTTACATGTTTTTTCATTAAAACCACCTTTGCCATGACATCGAGAACATTCTTGAGTTAAATCAACTTTAATATCTTTTTGGCAACCAAATGCTGCTTCTTCAAAAGTAAGATTTAATACAACTCTTATATCTTTGCCACGAGAAGATCCACTGCTACTTTGACTTCCTCTAGACCGACCACCAAAACCGAATCCTGAAAAAGCTCCTCCAAAAAAGTCATTTAATATATCATCTAAATTAATATCACTAGCATCAAATCCACCAAAACCAGCACCTGCACCACCATTTTGAAACGCTGAATGTCCAAATTGATCATATTGTCTTCTTTTATTTGGATCAGATAATACAGCATAAGCTTCTCCAATTTCTTTAAATTTAGCTTCAGCTCCCGGTTCTTTATTAACATCTGGGTGATATTGTTTAGCTAGCTTACGAAAAGCTCGTTTTATTTCTTCGTCAGTTGCGTTTTTACTAACACCTAATATTTCATAATAATCTTTTTTATTCATCTAGATCACCTTCTTATCTACTAAACTTTCTAATTGTTCCAATTTCTTTTCTATTAATAAAAATGCTTTTTTTATTGTTTGCGAATCAGTTATATCTACACCAGTTGCTTTCAATATATTAAGGGGATAGTCTTTTGCTCCTGATTGTAAAAAAGTTAGATATTTTTCTTGTGCACTAGGAACTTTATTTAATATATCACTAGCAATTACTAAAGCTGCAATTAACCCTGTTGCATATTTATAAACATAAAAAGGAGTGTAAAAATGTGGAATTCTAGCCCATTCATATTTTATATTTTCATCTATTATAATATTTTTACCAAAATATAATTTATTTAAATCATAATAGGTTTCACATAATTCTTTAGCTGTAAGCGGAATATTATTAGCATATTTATCATGAACAATTTTTTCAAATTCTGCAAACATAGTTTGGCGATAAATAGTTGTTCTAACTTTATCCAAAAAGTTAGATAAATACACTATTTTTTCTTCATCATTTGTTGCATGTTTATAAAAGTAATCATCTATTAACACTTCATTAACAGTTGATGCAATTTCCGCTAAAAATATGGGATATTGAGCCATATTATAATCATTAAATTTATCGGAATAATAGCTATGCATAGCATGGCCTAATTCATGAGCTAATGTTGATACTGAATCATAGTTATCTTCATAATTTAATGATACAAAAGGATGTATTCCATAAATTCCCCATTGATATGCACCACTTTTTTTATATTTATTGTTATAAACATCTATCCAGCCATTTTTAAAGGCTTGTGATAAATCTTGAATATAATTTTTTCCTAATGGAGATAAAGCTTCTTTAATTATATTTATACTTTGTTCATAAGGAATTTTTTCCTTTGGCATAATTCCTAAATCCACATATATATCATACATATGGCTTTTAATACCAAGATATTTATTACGAATTTTAAAGTAACGATACATTAAAGGCATATTTTTATGAACTTCGGAAATTAAATTGTTATATACATCTACATTTATGTTATCACTATATAAGCTTTGTTCTAAGGGGCTGCTAAATTTTCTAACTCTACTTGCAAAAAAGTCTTCTTTGATTATTCCTTTATAGTTTGCCCCAATAGTATTAATAAAATTATTAAAGTATTTATACATTTTATTAAAAGCCTGTTTACGTACACTTCTATTATTACTACCCAAATATTTTATATAATTAGAATTGGTTAATTCCACTTTATTATTATGTTCGTCTTTAATAAATCCCAAATTAATATCAACATTATCAAAATTACTAAACACTTCAGTAGAAGTGCCCAAAGCATTATTAGCTTCCGCTATTATTTTTTCTTCTTCTTTACTAAGTGTATGTTTTTGATATCTAAACATTTTTTCTAATGAAAAAGCATATTTTTCTAATTCTTTATTTTCTTTTATAAATATCAAAATTTTTTCATAAGGAATGCTTAATAATTCACTACTTACAAAAGATGTTAAAACATTTATTTTTTCAAGTAATTTATCAGCTTTATTTTTATATTTTAATCCTTTTTCATCAAACATATCTTGGTAATAATACAGATACGAAAAAACATAGATTTTTTCCATTAAATAGTCGCAACGCATTGCTGTATCCAAATATATTTGCAAATTTTTACTATTAGTAACAATATTATTTTTCATACCAACTATTTTATTAGCTAACATTAAAGTTTCAGTATATATTTGTTCATATTCTTCTTCACTTTTAATGATGTCTTCAATATGCCATTTGTATCGATTATCTATTTCGTTTCTTTTCTTCTCCATTTTAATCTCCTAATTCTAATAAAGGTTCTATTAAATAGAACCTTTATTTATTATTTTTCTTCGTATGTTGCATCTTCAACAGTTTCGTGATCTTCATCTTTATTATTACTATTTTCAGATGTTTGATTTTCTTTAGCTTCCTTAGCCGCTTGTTCATATACTTTGCCAGCTAAATTCATAGCAATTTTATTTAATTCTTCAGTTTTCTTTTTGATTTCATCAGTGTCAGTTCCTTCAAGAGCTTTTTTAACTTCTTCAATCAATTTTTCGGCTTGTTCTTTATCTTTACTATCCACTTTATCACCAAGGTCGCTCAAAGCTTTTTCAGTTGCAAATATGCTTGAATCTGCTTCATTTCTTACTTCTGCTTCTTGCTTTCTCTTTTCATCAGCTTCTTTATTTGCTTCTGCTTCTTTAACCATTTTATCAATTTCTTCATCGCTTAAATTAGTTGATGAAGTAATTGTAATAGATTGCTCTTTATTGGTTCCTAAATCTTTAGCAGTTACATTTACAATACCATTAGCATCGATATCAAACTTAACTTCAATTTGTGGAACGCCACGTCTTGCAGGAGGAATATTTGTAAGTTGGAAGTTTCCTAAAGTTTTATTATCACTTGCCATTGGTCTTTCACCTTGTAAAACATGAATATCTACAGCAGGTTGATTATCTACGGCAGTAGAAAATACTTGAGATTTACTTGTTGGAATAGTAGTATTTCTTGGAATTAAAACGGTCATTACATTGCCTAAAGTTTCAATACCAAGAGAAAGCGGTGTAACATCAAGTAATACTATGTCATCAACTTCACCAGTTAATACTCCCCCTTGAATTGCAGCACCCATAGCAACAACTTCATCTGGGTTAACACTCTTATTAGGTTCTTGACCTAATTCTTTCTTAACTAATTCTTGAATGTATGGTATACGAGTTGATCCACCAACTAATATAACTTTATCAATATCACTAGCTTTTAATTTGGCATCTTTTAGAGCTTTTTTAACTGGTTCAAGAGTAGAATCAAATAAATCACGACATAAGTCTTCAAATTTAGCTTTAGATAATGTTACATCCATATGAACTGGTCCTTCATCGTTTTGAGCTATGAATGGCAAACTAATTTGGGCAGTAGTCATACCAGATAAATCTTTTTTAGCTTTTTCAGCAGCATCTTTTATTCTTTGCAAAGCCATTTTATCTTTAGATAAATCAATACCATTTTCTTTCTTAAATTCATCTACTAAATAATCAACAATCCTTTGATCAAAATCATCCCCACCTAAGCGATTATTACCACTAGTAGATTTAACTTCAAATACGCCATCTCCTAATTCAAGAATTGAAACGTCAAATGTTCCACCACCAAGGTCATAAACTAAAATAGTTTGTAATTTATCTTGTTTATCAAGACCATAAGCAAGTGCTGCTGCTGTTGGTTCATTAATAATTCTTTCTACTTCTAAACCAGCAATTTTACCAGCATTTTTAGTTGCTTGTCTTTCAGCGTCATTAAAATATGCAGGAACCGTAATTACAGCTTTTGTGACTTTTTCACCTAAATAATTTTCAGCATCTTTTTTTAATTTACTAAGAATTTTAGCGCTGATTTCTTCCGGAGTCCAATTTTTACCATTTGCTTCAACTTTATCATTAGTTCCCATTTTTCTCTTTATTGAAGAAATTGTATTTTTTACATTAGTTACCGCTTGTCTTTTTGCAACTTCTCCAACTAATTCTTCATCACCTTTAAAAGCTACTACTGATGGAGTGGTACGATTACCTTCAGCATTAGTAATAACTTTTGGTTCTCCTCCTTCTAGAACTGCAACACAAGAATTTGTAGTTCCTAAATCAATACCTATAATTTTACTCATAATTAATCATCCTTCCTTTTTTTATTCATTTACCTTTACCATTGCTACACGTATAACTTTATCTTTATATGTATAACCTTTTTGTAGCACTTCAAGTACTACATTTGCCGGTAAATTTTCATCTTTTTCTGTTAAAACTGCTTCCATTTTATTTGGATCAAATTCTAAACCTTTACAATCAATTTCTTTTACTTCCATACTATTTAATATATTTAATAAATTAGTATAAATCATTTTAAATCCACTTAAGAATTTAGATAGTTCATCAGTTAAATCACGGTCATCAAGCATGATAGCTCTTTCAAAATTATCTACTACGGCCAACAATTTAACAATTAATTCTTCGCCTTCGAATTTATAAATATTACTTATCTCATCTTCGTATCTTCGACGCATATTTTGCATTTCTGCAGTAACTCGTAATATTTTCTCATTCAATTTAGAATTTTCTACTTGGATTTTTTTTAATTCTGCATTACTTTTGTTACAAGTACAATTTTTCTTTTTACAATCTTTTTTCTTTTCTTTTATTTCTTTAACTTTTATTTTTTCTTCTTTATTCTCCATTTTGTTCCTTTCTACTATCTAGTTTTTCATCAATATACTCAAGCAAACTGACAATTCTTTGATAGTCCATTCTTTTTGGCCCAATAACAGCAATTGTTCCATCTTCACCATTAATGTGATATTTTTTTCTAATTATTGTTACATTAGGATCAAATTCTGATTCCTCACCAATATAAATTTTAATTTCGTTTTCATCTTCATTATCCTTAGCAACTTTTTCAATAAATTTCACATCTTCCAACTTATTGGCTAATCGTTTCAATTCTGCCACATCATTGTATTCTGGCTGTTCAAATATTTTCGTTCGGCCATTAATGTGAACGCTACTATTATTAGATACAAAATCGTTAAATGCATCATAAAATATATTATATATTGTTTCATACTGACGAATTTGCTTTTTGATTATCGGTTTTACTTCTATTTCCAATCTTTCACTTACTTCATTGATAGGTGTTCCGACTAGCATTTTGTTAATAATTTCACTAGTTTTAATAATTTCAGCAATATTAGTTGTTTCAGAAACAGTAAAAACTTTATTTTCTACATTTCCTTTATCGGTACATACTATTGCTACAACTTGATTTGCCGATAATGCAATAACATTTACTTGTAAAAGCATATTATCTGCACTACTTTTTCCTAAAACAATACTCGTATAATTAGTTATATCACTAATTATTTCCATGCATTTAGTTATAGCATCACTTAATTCTAACTCATTATTGGCAAATATTTGCTGTAGTTTAAGCATATCACTTCCAGTTATTTTTTCGGCTTCCATTAAATGTTCTACATAGTAACGGTATCCTGATTCACTGGGTATCCTTCCCGAAGATATATGATTTTTTTCAATATATCCCAAATCTTCTAATACTGCCATTTCATTTCTAATCGTCGCACTAGAACAATCAAATTTTGAACATAAAGCTTTCGATCCAACTGGTTTAGCAGTTTTAATGTACGTTTCAACGATTTCTTTTAACAGATTATTTCTTCTTTCATCCATAATCTTTACCTCTTTAGCACTCTTCTTTTTTTAGTGCTAAATACATTATAATATTATGCTTAGCACTTGTCAATATATAACTGCTAATTTTTTAAAATTTTTTAAAATTTGACAAAAAAAGTTTTTAATGATAAAATACTAGGCATAAAGAGGGGGATTTATATGTTTAGTAGAAAGAAAAATACTGAGAAAAATATTTTTATTAATATAGAGCCTGAGCAATCAATAGAATCTAGTTCTAAGTGGGACTGTTTTTTTGAAAGTCCTTATAACATTCAATTTCAGCCATTGCAAGAGGCCAAATCAGACAATACAATCCAAATTTCAACAATTATAGAGTATCGAAAAAAAGTTGAATCATGTTGGAAAGATTGTGTTGCTAAAAATAAACAAACGAGCCAAAATTTACAAAATATAATTGGTCAATCTTTTAGTTGGGAAATTGAATTTGATTCAAGTCAATTATTAAAACATCACAAAGAAATTGTAGAATTATTAAGATATGTATCTAAAGCTACTAGTTTTGAAGATTTAGCTATATTGGACTCCGGAGAAAAATGGACAACATCACATTTTTACTTAAATATGTTATTGACAATGGCTAACGCTTTAAATTTAATCGAAATTAATCGTAAGGACGAAAATCAACAATTAATTAGACAAAAATAAAAAAATTCTTCGTATACAACGAAGTTTTTTATTTTTCTAAGTACTCAACTGCTTTTAAAATGCCAATTTTACCATATTCATAAGTTAATCCACCTTGTAAAAAAGCAACATATGGTTTTTTTATTGGACCATCACACGACAACTCAATGGATGATCCTTGTGTAAATGATCCTGATGCCATAATAATCTTATCATCATATCCAGGCATATCGCTAGCTTCCGGCAATGCAAAAGAATCAACTGCACTACCTAATTGAATACCTTGAACAAATCTAATCAACTTTTCTTTAGTATTAAACTTTATTAATTGTACAATATCAGCTCTTTTATCATACCATTTTGGTTCTACTTCATAGCCTTTACTTTCCAAGATATAAGCAGCCAAAACAGCTGTTTTTAAACTGCTAGCAACAACTGAAGGTGCAAAATAAAGCCCTTGAAAAAACATTTTGTTCGCACCTAAGCTTGGTCCTACTTCTTTAGCTTCTCCAGCTACATTTAATCTTTCGCTACATAGATGTATTAATTCTTTTTTTCCAGCAATATAACCACCATTAGTGGCAATTCCACCACCTAAATTTTTTATTAATGAACCAACACATAAATCAGCTCCAACTTCTATTGGTTCTTTAGTATCGACAAATTCACAATAACAATTGTCAACCATTATTATGACTTTTTGATTTATTTTTCTAATTTCCTTAATAACTTTTTCTACTTTTAAAATATCTAAACTTTTTCGTAAGCTATAACCTTTAGATCTTTGAATAGCTACAACTTTTATATCTTTATTTTGCAAACATTTATTAATACTTTCTATATCAAAATTATCATTTACTAAATCTATTTGTTCATAATTTATGTTGTAACTTTTTAAAGAACTAGAATTATTATTTAAACCAATAACAGAATCTAAAGTATCATAAGGTTTTCCAGTTATATATAATAAAGTATCACCAGGCCTTAATAAAGCAAATAAGGCTGTACTAAGTGCATGAGTTCCAGAAACAAATTGATTCCTAACTAAAGCATCTTCCGCTTTAAAAACACTTGCATATACTTTTTCTAAAGTATCTCTTCCAATATCACCATATCCATATCCAGTTGTGGATGCAAAATGTTGTTCTCCAACTTTTTCTTGCCAAAAAGCACTTATGACTTTTTGACTATTATAATATGCTATATGATCTATTTTTTTAAAAACTTCACTTAATTTTTCTTCAATGTTTTCAATGCTATTCATTTATTCCTCCATTAACTTTAAGTACTACATCATTAACATAACTAGCTTCTTCACTCGCTAAAAAATAGATAACATTAGCTATTTCTTCAGTTTTTGCAAATCTTTTTAAGCCTATTTTAGTAAGTTCTTTATTTTTAAAAATAGGACTTATTTCTTCATTCATATTCGTTTCAACCCACCCTGGAGCAACACAATTAACTCTAATTTCCGGAGCTAAATATTTAGCAAAATCATGTGTTAAAGCAATAATTCCTGCTTTTGATGCATCATAATCTATCGATTCAATATAACCATTACCCAAAGCGTTATCACTGGAAACATTAACAATAGCTCCTTTTTTTAATGCATTTAGCCCATGTTTAATAATTAAAAAAGGGCCAATTAAATTAGCATTTAAAATAAGATTAAAATCATTAACTGTTTTATTTTCTAAAATACAATCTTTAGAAATACCAGCATTATTAATTATTACATCAATTTTTCCAAATTCTTCTGCAATAATTTGATACATTTTTATTATTTCATGTTCATTAGCCACATCACATTTAACCAATAATGTTTTAACATTAAATCTTTGTTTAATACTTTTTTCTAATAAATAAGCTTCATCATAACTATTATTATAATTGATTATAACATTATAATTATTACTAGCAAACTTATAAGCTGTTGCCGCTCCAATACCACGTGAAGCCCCTGTAATTAATACTGTCTTTTGCAAAATAATATCACCTTCTTATAGCGTTATTATCGTACCATATCTCTTTTGTTTTGTCTAACTTTTTTGAGCCATATTTTAAATAATATATATAATATAATACCTATTAATACTATTTTTGAATATCTATTTATAGCTTTAGAAAAATAGCTCCAATTTTCTCCTAAAAAAGCTCCTGCTAAAACTAATATTGTATTCCAAATAATTGAACCAATCGTTGTATAAAACAAAAATAAAGATATCTTCATATTATTAATACCAGCAGGAATTGATATTAAGCTACGAATAATTGGTATGCATCTACCTATTAATACTGCTTTATTTCCATGCTTATCAAACCAATAGTTAGTTTTAGCAATATGTTGCCTATTAAGTTTTAATAAATCACCTAATTTTCCTTGTAAAATATAACCTAAATAATAGAGTATAATTGCCCCAATTAAAGATCCGATTGTTGATGCCATAATAACGCCCGTTATGCTAAGGCTTGTTTTATTTGTTAAAAATCCCCCAAATGTTAATATAATTTCCGATGGTATTGGGGGAAATACATTTTCTAAAGCTATTAAAAAAGTTATCCCAATATATCCCCATGTTTCCATAATATTTAATATAAATGTTCCCATAAATCCCCCTTAAAAAAATAATTGGATTATATTTTAAGTCTAACTATTGTTTCACCTAAATTCCAATTATTTTTATGATATTCTAATACAGCTTTATTTTTTTTTAATATTCTATGTACTTCTTCAGTTAAAATATTTGTACTCTTTCCATGTATAATAATTATATATTCATTTTTTAACAATTTATTATCATTAATAAATTCATCAACTAACGATTCAACCATCGCAACTATTTCCCCATGCAAATCCAGTCTTGGAGTATTGCTTGTAATCATTGATTAATACCTGTATTAGGATTTACATTTGGTTGTTGCATTTGTTGATTAGGTATAGCACCAATAAATTTAGTGTAGTAATCAAGTACTTCTGATAATACTGGGATTGATAAACGAGATCCCATTTTTTGAACAGATAATCCTGCTGCAATATTAGCAAGTGTAATTATTTTTTCAAAATCAAAATCATTAGCCAATCCATACACAAAAGCTCCATGAAATATATCTCCTGCCCCAGTAGTATCTATTGCATTACATTTTAATCCTGGCATTATTTTAATTTGATTATTGATTTGATATAGAGCACCATACTCTTCTAATGTAATAACAATATTAGCATTAGGATATTTATTTTGTAATTTCGTATAAACATTTACTAAAGTTTGGGGATTGTCATAATTAAATTTCAATCCTGTAACAGTTTCTGCAAATCCTTTACTACAAACAATATATTTAATATATTTACATAATTCAATTAATTCTTGAGTAACTCTTCCAGCATCTATTACACTAATAGCATTAGGATATTTGCTAATAGCGTTTTGGCTTGCTCCATAATCATGACCATCAGTAAGTATTATATCTGGAGTAAAATCATAATTATATTTTTTCAACGGTGGATGTTCTGTAGCTACGTTAAATACTGTTCTATTGCCATTCTTTTTATTTATTAAAACAAAAGAAAAAGATGTATCTTTATCATATGTTGTTTCAATATAATCAGTATTTACTTTAATTTCTTGAAACTCCTTTTTTATTTTAGTTCCAAAATCATCAGAACCAATGACAGTGGCAATAACAGTATCAATGCCCCATTTGCCAAGTAAATAAGCCGCATTAGCGGCAGGACCACCACCAGCTGCATATTTTTCATTATAACGATATTTAGTGTTTTCAATTGGATAATCATCTACCGGAACACTTATATCCCAACTAGAATGACCAATACATAATACTTTCATAAATAAATCACATTCCTTTCTTCGGCCTTTCAGTCCTTGAAAGGCACAAATCGAAATTAAAATAAATTAATTAA
>CALVVG010000008.1 GCA_944363795.1 uncultured Bacilli bacterium
ACCTTAAACTCTTGTATTTACTTACCAAAATAGCCATTTCTTCTATTTTTGGATTTAACCGATACCTCCATGACCAGGATCTACTACAATAACTTTTCCTTGTAATGGCAAATCAGCATAAACCTTGTTACTGAATAAAAAAAAGAAAAAAACTAAAAATATAATTAAACATTTAAAATAATATTTCATATTAATATTTATTCAGTATAAACATAAAAAAAGCAAAAAAATTTTGTTAATTTACTTTGATTATTTAATTATGTTAAAAATATTCCACGGATACTCATGTTTAGGATTTAATTTAAATTCCATTGTTTCCTTTGTAACTGGATGTTTAAATTTTATTTTATAAGCCCATAATGCAATTTGTTGACCCACTATAGCTTTTTTATTATATTTTTGGTCACCCCATAAAGGTAAATCTCTACTTGCAAACTGGACTCTGATTTGATGTGATCTACCCGTTATTAAATTAATTTTAACTAACGTTTTTTCCGCTTTATTTTCTAAAACCTCATATTCTAATTTGGCATACTTACCATCATTTGCTATTACTGTTTTATTTTTTTGAACATTTTTCTTTAAATAATCTTCCAAAATGCCTTTACCTCTAATTGTTCCGCATAAAACTGCTAAATATGTTTTTTGAAAATTATGTTCATATATACTTTTGGAAAGACGTGAAGCAGCCTTACTAGTTTTAGCAAAAATCATTATTCCACCAACTGGACGATCCAACCGATGAACCAAGCCTAAATAAACATTACCAGGCTTATTATACTTTTCTTTTAAATATTTTTTTATTATTGTAAGCATATCAATATCTTTGGTATTATCACTTTGAACCAAAACATTTATATATTTTTCTACTATTATTAAATGATTATCCTCATAAATTATATTAATCTTGCCATCTACCATAAATTCCACACGGTAAGACTAAACCATTATTACTTATAGGAAGTCCTACTTCTCCACTATCTACTTTTCCACCATATTTTTTCTCTACAGTTAATTTTAAAATATTATATAAAACAGTACTTGATATACCAGTTGTATAAGCATTAATCAAAAAAAACAAAGGCTTATTACTTAGTAATTCTGTGCATTTTTTTACCAAATAATCTAGATTATGTTCTAATTTCCATAATTCACCATTAGGTCCTCTTCCATAACTTGGAGGATCCATTATTATAGCATCATATTTATTGCCACGTCTTATTTCTCTTTCAACAAATTTTAAACAATCATCTACAATAAAACGAATAAAACGATCGTTTAATTTGCTTAATTGCATATTTTCCTTTGCCCAAGCAACCATACCCTTTGCAGCATCTACATGAACTACCACAGCCGCACCTGCTTTACTACATGCCATTGTTGCTCCACCAGTATAAGCAAACAAATTTAGTACTTTAATAGGTCTATTAGCGTTTTTTATTTTATCCATCATAAAATCCCAATTGGTTGCTTGTTCAGGAAAGATTCCAGTATGTTTAAAATTAGTAGGACTAACTTTAAATTTTAAATCCTTATAATTAATTACCCAAAAATCAGGAAGATTTTTTTTTAATTCCCAATGTCCTCCACCATCTTTAAAGCGGAAATAAACTCCATCAATTTTTTCCCATTGTGATTTTCTTTCTATAGGCCACATAGCTTGAGGTTCAGGTCTTCTTAAAATTATATTACCCCATCGTTCTAATTTTTCACCATTTCCAGCATCAATACATTCATAATCTTGCCATTCATCGCTAAGCCTCATAATAAACCACTTCCTACACCAAATATAACATAAATCTAATTTATAGTAAATAAAAAGCCTAAGAGGCAACGTACTTAACATACGTTTAGCATTTAGCTACCTACCTTAGGTCTTAAAATTATGTTAACATAGAAAATAATGATTGTCAAACAACTTAATTTTTATTATACTCAATCTGCAAAAATTTATCATTCTTTTTATATCCTGGAAATAAGCTAATTTTAAATTTATCATTTCGCAATATTGGGAATATATTTCTTACAATATTATAATCTTTATAAAAATTATAAAAAGTATTTGTAATTAGGTCTGCTAACTGAATGCCAAAATTTGTTGCTGAATCATAATAAGTAATTTTAAAATTATAATTTTCCAAACAAAACTCGGTTTTTAAATAGGTTTCTAAATTATTTAAATCTCCTATTCTAACATTGCGATTATCAACGCCAACAATAAATTCTATATTAATATTATTATATTTTAGAATCAAAAGGGGTACTATACAATCTTTAAATAAAATTTTAATTGCATAATTAAAAAAAATATTTGACTCAATAATTTCTTTTTTCATTGACTTTTTTTCAAATATTTTAACACAACCATAAAAACCACTAATATTTTGAATATTATTAAATATAGCAACTTTTTCTAAATCAGACATTTCATAAGATTTTATTTCTTTATCTAATTCATAATTATTATTATCTTTGATTTCTTTATTTATTTTTTTATATTTTGATATAATTTTAATTTTTTGTTCTTGAAAAGTCCAATAACCACCAACAGCAAAATATTTAGTTTTACTATTTTTATGTATTGAACCACTTTCATCTAAATATACATATATTTTCATAACCCCCCGTAAAATAATAAAAACCCCATAAACCATCAAGTTTACAGGGGATAAAAGAATACTGTTTGCTATCTTTTTGAAAATTGTGGTGCACGACGAGCTTTTTTAAGACCATATTTCTTTCTTTCTTTAACTCTAGGATCTCTAGTTACAAATCCTGCATTTTTAAGAATATGTCTATAGCTATCTTCTCTAGTTTGATCTGTATTAGCATCAAACTTTAATAATGCTCTAGTAATACCTAAACGAATAGCACCTGTTTGTCCAGAAAAACCACCACCAACTACTTTAACATCAATATCAAATCTATTTTCATTATCAGTAGCAACTAATGGTTGCTTTAAATCCATTACTAAAGTTGCATATGGCATATATTCTTCAACAGCGATTCCATTTATAGTAATATTACCAGTTCCACCAGTTAGTCTAACTCTAGCAACACTTCTTTTTCTTCTACCTGTTGCAGTCCATTCTTGTTTCTTACTCATAAATCCTCCTACTTAACTTCTAAAGCTATTGGCTTTTGAGCAGCATGTTTGTGATCAGCTCCACGATAAACAAATAACTTTTTACCCATTTGTCTTCCTAATCTATTATGAGGAAGCATTCCTTTAATAGCTCTTTCTACCATTTCTTCAGGATAATTATTAATCATATCTTTAGCAGTTCTTTCACGAAGTCCACCTGGATAACCTGAATGATTATAATATTTTTTATCCAATAATTTACTACCAGTTAAAACTACTTTTTCAGCATTTATAACTATTACATAGTCTCCACAATCGATATGAGGAGTGTAAGTAACCTTATGTTTACCACGTAAAATATGAGCTACCTTTGTTGCAAGACGACCTAAAGTTTGTCCATTAGCATCCACTACATACCAATTTCTTTCAACAGTTTCTTTTTTTTGCATAAATGTTTTCATATTAATCCTTTCATTATGTTCATCATTTAATTTTCCCACGACTAAACAACTTACATAAATAAAATGTACCGATTAAAATTATATGAAAAAAATACCTAAAAGTCAAATGATTTTAGTCATTTTCTCCAACTTTTTCACTTTAATATTTAATTTTGGCTAAATAAAGACCTTCTGCAGGTACAACGCTTAATGTTTTAGGAATATTAATTTGATGTAGCATATTAAAAACCACATTTTTATCAACTTTACCTCTTCCAACATCTATAATTGCTCCAACTAAATGTCTTATCATATATCGATAAAAACCTACTCCTTTAAATTCTAGTATTATAATTTTTCCTCGTTTCTTTATTTTTACATGAAATATAGTAGTTATATAATTAATCCTTTTACCACTAACAAAATTTCTAAAATCATGAGTTCCCTCAAATAATTTAGCAGTGTTTTTCATATTTTTTATATTTAATTTACCCTTAACTTCGTAATAATACCCTTTTTTACTAGTATCACTATTTCCTAAATATATTTTATACAAATATTTTTTCCATTTGACATTATGTCTAGCATGGAAATTACTTTTTACTTTTTTATAGCTTTTAATTACTATCTCATTATTAAATGCTTTATTTATTTTTGGTATCTTATTGGCCATTAATTTTTTTGTCGTATCAAAATGAGCACATTGGCAAAAAGCATGAACTCCAGCATCTGTTCTACCACTACCTTTAATAATTATTTTTTCCTGTAAAATATCACTTAACACTTTTTCAATAGTTCCTTGAACATTTTTTACATTTTTTTGGCGCTGAAATCCATGAAATTTTGTCCCATCATATGAAAATTTAATTAAATATCTCATGATTTAATCCTATAAATTGCTTTCAATAACTCATCTAATTCTTTATAATGATCTAATCTTACACCCAAGTTTTCACATTTATGACAAAATTCTACTATTTTTGGAGGATCAATATACATATCCAAAACTCTATCAAATATATCAAGAGTATCAAAAATCACCTTATCATTGTTGATAACATATATTCTATCAACACAGTTTATAAATAAATCAGCGTTTTTATCTATTAAAATTATTTTCCGATTATATGTACTTATCTTTTTAAATAATCTTTTAAAATATTCTAAATCTTTTTTTAGCATTCCTTTCGAAAAATTTATTAATATTATTTCTTTATTATGTAATTGACTAGCAAGAATTACTTTATTTTGTTCTCGAATAGATAAATCATCATAATTAATGTTTAAAATATTACTATCTAGTTTAACCATTTTAATTGCTTCATTTGGTTTTGTTGTAACAATTTCATTAACTAATTTACCAAAATACTCTTCTTTTTTAAAGTCATCACTTATAATTCCGATTATTTGCCCATTTAAATTACTTAATTCCATAATTCACCAACTAACTCATCCATGTCATCATAAACTTTAGAAAAAATATTGTAATAAGTTAATTGAGTTGACAAATCAACAACAAATGGTAAACCATATCCCAACTTTTTTAATATTTTTTCTTCTCTTAATACATCGTCTTTTTTTCCTTCTAAAGCAATATTTTCATCATCATATACGACGATATAATCACAATCTATTACTTCCTCTATATCACTGGTAATATTTATATATTTAATTTTTTGTTTATTTAACAATTTTAATATTTCTTTTTTTTCAAAATCTCGTAATGCATAAAAAGTATTATTAAAAATTATTCTTTTTGATGTATAAAATTCTAATTTATTTTTTAAATTTACAAAGCTTAATTCATTAATAACAGGATATTCTGAAAAATTTTTTAAAAATTTTTTATTTATATTATTAGCCAAAATAACGTAATTTAAATTTTCATCAATCATCATAATATAGTATCACCTCATTATTAGTTAAACTTTTCGTTACATCAATAATTCTTTGATTAGTACTTCCTCTAAATTTACATGCTAAACTCTTTTTCTCAATTTCAAATCTTCCATCAATAAGCACATCAATATTTTTTAATAATTCTAATTTATTTTCATCTTCATTTAATATTTCTTCAAATGTATATCCAGTATAACACCAAACATTTAATCCTAAACTGTGTGCATATTTTGCAATTTCCAATGCTGCTAACGGCTGATAAAAAGGATCTCCCCCTGATAAAGTAATACCATTTTGGTATTTTAATTGACTTAATTCATTTTTTAAAGTATCTAAATCCACTTCTATACCACCATTTAAATTCCAAGTTTCAGGATTATGACATCCAGTGCAATGATGTAAACAACCTTGAAACCAAATAACGGTTCTAATTCCCTCTCCATCAACAATACTATCAGGTTGTATATTGGCTGCTAAACGCACTTTCATTATTTTTCACTTCTTTCTTTATGTTTTTTTACTAATTCATTTATTTTAATAAAATGATGATTTATTCCAGATTTTCCAATTTTATAATCCATTTCATTTGATATGACCTCAGCTAATTCTTGGTATGAAAATTCAGGATATTTTTCTCTAGTTATAGCAACTATTTTAGTTTTATCATCTAAAAGGTTAAATAGATCTGCTTCCTTTAAATATTTAATATTTTCCAGTTGCTTTTGACCAGCTTTAAACGTTTTTTCTTGATTGGCAATTTCACAATTATTAAGTCTATTAACCATATTCTTATGATCCTTATATATTCTTATATCTTCAAAATAGAATAAAGAACTATTTGCTTTAAATAACTTTAACAAATCACTTATATTATCACTGGATTTTATATAACAAACTGATTTATATCCTCGTTTTATTATTTTAGCATTTAAATTAAAAAATTTAAGTAATGCTAAATTTTGTTTTGCTAATCTTTCCTTTGTAAAGATAAATTCCAAATGATATCCACTGGTACTGGGATTAGAAATATTACCCACTGCTAAAAAAGATCCTTCTAAAAAAGCTATTTTTTCTTCTTTAGTAACTAATGTTTCTAATTCAATTTTTGATCCTATGTTTAAAGAATCTTTTATAAAATCTATTTTTTCTTTAATCCCTAAAATATAAATTTGTTTTACTTTAAATCTCTTTTGCATTCTTACAGTTACCTTGGGGTTTACACCAAAAATTTCTTTTATTTCTTTAAAAATACGCCTAGCAATACTGGCATTTTCTAATGTAATAATAATTTCATCTTTGTTAACTTTAGCAACACAGTTTAAAAAAGCAATCAACTCGTAACGAGCTTCTACAATATTAAAATCATTTTTAGCTAGTTCTTCTTTGAGCATCGTTGTAAAAGTCATTTCTTTTTACCTTCCATTAAATAAGAAAAAATTAAATATCCGGTTTTTAGTGAATCATGACGATACACTCCATCCTCAATTGTAAATAATTTATCACTTATAACATAAATATTTCTGCTATCCATTTCGTGCATATCTAAAATTACAGGGTCTTTTTGTTCTTTAACGGAATATTTTTTGGCTAATTTGCTACTCATTATTAAATTATTAGCAATAACGACATCTATTCCACCTTTACCTAAATATTTTTCTAAAAAATTTACATGATCCAAAACAGTAAAATCATCAGTTTCACCAGGTTGAGTAAATAAATTACAAATATACATTTTATCTGCTTTAGCATTATTAATAGCTTTTACTAAATTTTTATCTATCAAATGAGGAACTATACTTGTTAGTAAACTACCAGATGAAAAAATAATTAAGTCTGCTTTTTCTAAAGCCTTAAATATTTTAGGATTAACAGTGAATGGCCGATCATATTCTACTTTTTCAATTTTTTCAATGCATTTAGTAACCTCAGCTTCCCCAATTATTTTTTTACCATCTTTAGTTAAACCAACTAAATTTATTGAGTCTTCTGTTAATGGTAAAACAGTACCCTTTAAATCTAAAATTTTTCCTAATATAGGTATTGCTTCATCAAAATTTCCTTTTAAATCCAATAAAGCCGCTAACAAAAGATTTTTAATAGAATGATTGCCTAAAGACTTCGATTTAGTAAAACGATAATTCATTAAATTTTCTAAATCGGAAGACACATTACCCATGCTTATCATAACTTTAGATATATCTCCTACTGCTGGAATATTTAATTCTTTTCGCAATCTTCCTGTACTTTTTCCATTATCTGCTACAGTAATAACAGCTGTTATTTCAACTGGGAAAAGCTTAAGACCTTTTAATAGTTGAGAAAGTCCACTTCCACCACCAAAAATCACAATTTTTTTCATATACATCACTAAAATAAGTCTAACATAAATAAAACAAAAAATAAAGATTACATAAATGGCATATTGGATCTTTTTACTCCGCCATTAACTTCATAACAATTATTAATTATAATAAAAGCATTAGGATCAATTTCTAAAATTTTTTGTTTAAAATCATAATAATCACGATTAGCAACAACACACATCATTAAAAAACCCCTTTTTTTGGAATACCCACCTCGACTAGGGATACTAGTAAAACCAGTTTTAAAATCATCTAATATTAATTTTTTTATTTTTCTTACTTTTTTAGAATAAATATAAAATACTTTACTATCAGAAAGGCCAAAAGTTAATTTATCAATAAAATAGGTTGAACAAATAAGTATAATAAAAGCATATACCCCTTTATTAAAGCCAAAAACAAGCATTCCAACTACAATAATTAGACTATTAGCAACAATCATCGATTTTGATTCACTAATTTTTAAGTATTTATTTAGAAGTTGCATAACAATATCACTTCCACCAGTAGTAAAACCAGTACGATAAATTAAACCACTACTGATTCCAAAAAGTATAATAGCTAATAACAATATTAAGTAAAAGTCATCTCCGGTTATGTAACTATTAAAAAACGTAGCAACAGGGCTAGATAAAGTAATCATTAATGGATACATAATAGAACCAATAATATTTTTTTTAGTAATTTGCCAACCTAAAAAAAATAAGCTTATGACTAATAAAGCAAAATTTGTAACATATATAAAAATTGAAGGATTCCAATTAAATAATCTTTGAGTAACAATAGCAATACCACTAAATCCTGATACTACTAAATCATTTGGTATTAAAAACATATTAAAACATAGAGCATATAAAAATACCCCTAAAACAAATGATATACCA
Source organism: uncultured Bacilli bacterium (assembly GCA_944363795.1). GTDB lineage: Bacteria > Bacillota_I > Bacilli_A > RF39 > UBA660 > Onthocola_B. Next base: position 8,672 of record CALVVG010000008.1, read on the forward strand.
TCAAATATTAATTCCTTGATTGTTTTATTTGTAAGTTCCATACTATCACCTATTGTTATAATTATAAAACATTATTATTTTTTTAGCAATTAATAAATAAAAATGCATATATTTGTTTTAGAGGTGATTATATGAATGGTAATTATTACCAAAATCCTACATTTCCAAGTAATAACTTTCAAACTCCACCTGGAAATGTATCCGTAACAGAAATAGCCAATACTATTCCCCAAGAGCAAAGTTTTATTGAAAATATTTTAAGACTTAATAAGGGGAGAAAAGTAAAAGCGTATGTTTCTTATCCAGATAGTAGTGCTTGGCAAAATAAAATTTATGAAGGAGTTATTGAAGAGGCCGGAAAAGACCATTTAATTATACGTGATCCTTTAAATAACATTTGGTATTTAATAAGAATTATTTATTTAAATTACGTAGAATTTATGGAACCAATCATTTATTCTCATGCCTATTCTGATAAAACTTATTAAACAGATTAATTTCTGTTTTTTTTATGCAAAAAAAGAACAAAAAATTGTTCTTAAAAATAATATTTAAAATTATTTTTTTCATGTCCTAAAGTAGTAGTGGGACCATGTCCTGGATATAATATAACATCATCTGGGTAATTACTAATTAATTTTAAGCTTGCTATCATTTGTTCATTATTTCCAGTAGGTAAATCAGTTCTTCCAATCGAATTATAAAAAATAAAATCACCACAAAACATAATTTTATCTTTAGGAAAATAAAAAGTTTTTGAATCAATTGAATGACCAGGATTGCTAATAATTTCATAATTAAAGCCACTTACTTTTTCAGATTCTTGTACATTAAAATATTGACAAATTTCATTTAAAGCCCCAATATGATCTAAATGATGGTGGGTTACTAAAATACCGACAACATTTAAATTTTTAGTAGCATTTATAATTTTGTTTGCCTCATCTCCGGGATCAATTATAATCGTTTTATTATTTTTCGTAATAATATAACAATTTTCTGCTAATGGTCCTACAACTATTACTTGTATATCCATAGTATCACCTAATAAAAATTTAAATTATAATTATTGAAATGTCAAGAAAAAAGCTGATAATAAAATCAGCTTTAATCAAACCATTGTGTTCTTGAATAAAACCAAGAACCTTTTCCAGGAAATCCAGGAGGATCTATTAAATTAGCCGTATAACTAGCAAAACTTGTATAAGCACCAACAGATACACCAAAATGTAAATGAGCTCCAGTTGTACAAGTATCATAACCTCCATGACTAACAGATGTTGAATAACCACCAGAAGCTGCTATAACATCCGTAACATTTACTTTATCTCCTTTTTTAACATATACTTTTAATAAATGAGCATATTGAGTTGTATATGTTTTACCATTTACAACAGATTGAATATATATTTGATTTCCTCCGCAACTACTTCTACTAACAGTTCTAATAACTGTTCCACTAGCTGCTGGATAAACATCAGTTCCTTCCGCTACACCAATATCTATTCCACTATGATAACTACTTTGACCAGGTACACTTCTCCATCCAAATAAACTAGTTACTCTTCCTTTCGTAACTGGCTTTAACCAACCAGAATTTTCCGAATTAGACATACAAACTGAAATCTTTTCATTATCTTTACAACCGGCATCTTCATACATTTCAATTAAACCTTCTTGCATCTCAATTTCTTCATCAATACTCATCGATATATCAGAAAGTGCTAAAATACTCGAATCTATTTCTTTTAATTGTTGTTGATAAGATGTAATATTGGCATTTAATTCTTTTTCATATTCTAATAATTCAACTTGTAATTGTTCATTTGATTCAATTAAATCTTCCAATTCAACTAATTTTTCTTGATTATAAGATGCTAATTGATCCACTGCATCAGTTCGCATTATTAAATCTGTCATGGATGATGATTCAGTAATAAATTCCAAATAAACATTATTACTATTTAAAATTTGATAAAAGTTCATTAAATCTTCAGTTTGTTTATTAAGTTCTTCTATTTTAACATTTGTTTCTTCAATCTGAGTTTTAGCTTCCGCAATCTTTCGTTCGGAATTTTCAATTTCTGCATAAGCATTACTAATTGCTTTATTTTTAGCTTCCTTTTCAGCTTCCGATACTGCTTGTTGTTGATCAGTTTTTCTCTTTTTTTCCTTTAACTCTTTTAAAACTTCTTTTAAATCACCTAAGGTAGTATTAGCATCTATTTCCGCAGATACACTCATTGGTTCTAATATATAAACACTTAATATTAATATTACGGTTAAATATCTAATAAAATATATTCCTAATTTTTTTAAATTCATCATATCTTTAAATACTTCCTTACTGCCTTCAAACTACCTAACATTCCAACAATAGCACCTATTACAACTAAAACTAATGAAACCCAAAAAACAAAATTATAAGGTTTAATCAAAACTATCATATTAGAGAAAAAATGTCCATTTAATGTTGAATATAAAATTACATAGCCATAAATTGTAATACAAATGGGAATTATTGCCCCAATTATACCGATAATAAATCCTTCTATAATAAATGGCAATTTAATAGTTGTATTACTTGCTCCAACTAATCGCATAATCTCAATTGCACTTCTTCTACTAAAAATTGTTAATTTAATCGTATTACTGATTAAAAATGCAGTAACTATAACTAAAGCTATTACTACCACTACTACAACCTTTTCTACTATATCAAAAGCTGAAACTAAAGTATCAACCATTCCTTCTCCATATTTTACTGTGTCAACTTTTGAAATTGTTTTAATATACTCAGCTGTATCAATTAAATGTTTAACTTCCTTTACTTTTACAATTAAAGAATCCATTAAAGGATTTTCATCCAAATAATTTAATACAGTTTCAAAAGTATCATCATATTCGCTCATTTCCATTTTCCATTCGGCTTTACTTTTAAATGTAACTTCTTCAACATTTTTTTGTGATTTAATATCACTTTCAATATTATTAATCTCTTCTTCAGTTACATCTTTAGCTAAATAAACAACAATATTTAATTCATCTTCAATAGATTTAGTAGCGTTTTCAATATTAACTGCACAAATTAAAGCAACTGATACAAGAATTAATGTAATCGTTGTACACATAATTGATGCAAAACTCAAGCTAAAATTTCTAAATACACTTTTAAAAGCATCGCGAATGCTTCTTACAAATATTCTAAACGCCCTCATGTGTCTTATAACTTCCTTTCGCATAATCTCCAGCTAAAACTCCATGGTCTATTAATAGCACTCTTTTTTTCATTCTATTTACTATATCTCGATCATGGGTTGCCATTATTATTGTTGTACCCAAATCCCTATTAATTCCTTCTATAACTTTCATTATTTCCTTACTAGTATCTGGATCTAAATTTCCAGTTGGTTCATCACATACTAACAATTTTGGTTCATTTACTATTGCTCGAGCAATACAAACACGTTGTTGTTCACCACCAGATAATTCTCCTGGAAAAGATCTTACTTTATCTTTTAAGCCAACTCTTTCTAAAGCATTTAAAACTTTAGGTCTAATTTCCTTGTCTTTTAAACCAACACATTCTAAAGCAAACGCAACATTTTCAAATACAGTTAACTTTGGTAATAATTTAAAGTCTTGAAAAACAATTCCTATTTTTCTACGCAATTTAAAAACTCGACCATTACGAAGCTTACCAACATTTAATCCCCCAACCATAACTGTACCCTTTGTTGGCTTTTCTTCTCTATATAACATTTTAATAAAAGTTGATTTACCACTTGCCGTAAGCCCAATAACAAAGACAAACTCACCTTTATCAATTTCCACCGAAACATCAGCTAAAGCAGTAACACCATTTTTATAAATTTTATTAACATTTTTTAATTCAATAAACTTCATCTGATCCTCCATGATAAATTATATCATTTTTTATATAATTAATAAATGGAAAATTTATGAAAGTTGACAATTATTTCTTTAGTCTTCTTAATCTACGATATATTTTTAAAAGGATTGGTAAAATTTTATACAAAATTTTCTTGTTAATTAAATCAAATTCGCCAATAAATTCAATGTATTGATCGCCAAATTTTCGTTTAAAATCATGTAAACTGGCTAAATTTTTATAATTTGTATTAGGATCTCCTGGTGTTCCAAATAAATCAAAAAAATCATAGCCATTATTATAGGCATCTTTTATTGCCTCATAATAGCATTTACTAACAGCAAAAGTATAATTAGCAATATCGTTGCTACCTATAAAAAGACTCCAAGCCCTATTATTAGTGTAAGTACAAATTAATGAACAAATTATTTCTGCATCTTCATTTATATTGTCAAAAATATCGCGATCTTTTTCTAATCTTGTTAATTGATTTTTTAAATCTTCTATTCTTTTTTTTGAATTTTCTATATCTTTTTTTGTTTGTAAAATGTTAATATCAATTTTTTTAATCAGCTCTTTTGGTTTTATTATTACATTGAAATATTTTACAATATTTTCTTTACTCAATTCTTGTGTAAATATTTCATAATATTTTAAACTTTTAGAATCAAAATGATCTTTCTTACTATTATTTTGCATTAATTTATAAAAAACTTCAACATTTTGATCATTATTAATTTCTAGATCATAAGTTTCACTTCTTTTTATAGATTTAATAAACGATTTTGACATTCTTTTTTCTATTTCATTCCAATCTTTTTTTAAATCTATTCTAAACGTATATCTAGGTTGATTTCCTTCGTATAAACGATAAAAACCTGTATGATGATATCCCAAACTTAACAAGTAATTGTATAATTCATAATTGTTTTGACCACCAACTACTGGATTCGCATTTGAATCAATTTCTTGATAAGGAATATCTGGATCAAATTTTATATAAATAATTTTTTTATCTTTCATGTATTGTTTCAAATAATTTGTAAATTCTTTGATAATTTCCTTGTTATGATAGTCCGTAATAAATCCTCTTGGACTATAACCATAACTATATCCTAAAGGAGTTTTTTTCTCCAAAATTAAAGAAGTTGCTACTAATTCTCCATTATCATCAGCCATTCCAATATAATTAGCAATTTGCCCTTTGGCTTTTTCACAAAACTGTCCCCAAGCATAACTTTGTAAAAAATGGGATTTCGAATGATTATTAACAAATTTTATATATTCTTCTTTTTTGACATTTTTGATAAATTGCATAAATTCACCTTATCCTATCTTTGATTTTAGCTAACAAACCAACAAAGTCTTTGGTATATATAGCATATTCTCCTAGCAATTCCTCTACGTACCCATTAAATCCTCTTTTAAATAGATATATACCATAATTCTTATCCTTTTTGTTATCAAAATTCATAATTCCAAAAAAATTATGTCTTTTATAACCATGTTGTATAGCATATTTAATAATATGCCATTGAATTAAATATTGGCCGCCAAATTCATTTAGTTCATCATAACTGCCACTAAATAAATAAATTGTTTCATCACCATACAACATAAACATTGCTGCAGCTAAATTAACATATCCTTGACTAATGGGTAATGATTTTGCTTTTTCTATTTTTTTATTTATATTATTAATTTCTAATAAATAATTATCTTTCTTTTTGTTATTACCCTTAATATTATTGCATTTTTCTAAATAATCTTGTTTAGTCATATTTAAATAATCTAAATATTTCTTAATGTTTAATCTAGCTAATTTAAAGACAACTAAATTTTTAAAAGCATCATACATACTTTGATAATACTCCATAGTTTTATCCGCAAAACCTCTTCGCTTACATGTATCTTCTGTAATTTTTTTAAACTCTTTTAATTCATCTTTTTTTAAGTCAATTATTTCTACACCCTCACGAATAGATTTATTAATAATATTTCTAGTTGAAGCTTTAAAGTTACTAAATATTTCTTCTTCTGTTTTATTTGCTAAATCTAAACAAAAATTATACTTAACTTGAGTATTATTTTTAGTTTTTACAAATCCCATTTTTTTTAAAGAGTTAATTACTGCATAATTATTTTTGCCATTAACAACTATTTTACCATCAATATCTCTTTCTACTTCTATTATATAGGGATCTATAATAAGCTTAAATCCATTATTTTTTTTAATAAATTTTAATAAATTAATAGTAAATTCCTTAATTAAATTTTGATTATTATAATCAATTAAAAATCCTTTTAAAGCTATAAAAGTTTTATTCCCCAAAAAAGTATTACCTTCAACTAATAAAGTTGCGGCCATTATTTTACCATTACATTCTAATCCTAAATAATAAACTTTTTTTCTTCTCAATTCCAAACTATCTCCCATATAGCTAGTTTGGAAAAAATTTTTACAGGCAAAATTATTTGCCAATTTATTAAACTCAATTTTATCTAGCTTGACGAGTTTCATTATTATCTCCTTTTAATTACTTTATTTATTTTATATATAAAATATAGTGCTTTATTTATTGGCAAATCGAATTCACCTATATACTCGATTGTTTTACCTCCAAAACCTTTTTTTATCTCATACATTCCATAATCAGAATCATTTTTATCAAATATATTTTTTACTCCCAAAAAATTAACATACTTCAATTTTTGATTTAAGGCATTTTTTATCATTTCTGGATACATTATATATTTTGGGCAAAATTTTCTATAGGCATTATCCATACCGCTAACAAAAGAAACTACTTCATCATATTTTGTTATAGTTAACATTGAAGCTATATTCGTAAAATCTTCTAATTGCTTAGCTGAAACCAACTCTTCTTCGTATTTTTTTATACTATTTTTTAATATTTCATCTTGAGTTTTTAATTTAATACCAACATGGTCATGTTGCTTTTTTAATTCTAATTCTTTTAATTTGTTTTTATATTCTTGAATCATATCTTTTATATTATTTATATATTTTTCTTTATTTATATACACTAAATATAAATTTGCTTGGTCTTGAAATTCATTCATTATATCTTCAAAAAATTTTTTTCTAAAAGTTAAAAATTTTTTCCTATTAGCAGTCATATCAAATAATGAGATAGCTTTTTCTAAACAATTTATATCTACTTTTTTAATTTCTACGCCACGAAAATTAGCTAATTCCATATTTTTTTTTGTACTTTTACTAAATTCTTTAAGTTGTTCATCAAAACTATCTTTTAAATTTAGCCGATGAACAAAACGAAATTGACTTGTTTCAAATCCCATATTATAACCAAAATGTTTGAAGCCAAAATACTTTAATCGTTCAATTAGCTGATAGCTTTCCCAATGTAATTCTTTATTTAACTCTTTATTATATGTTGCTAAAATAATCGGAGGATCAATACGCAAAAATATAGCTTTTTGGCTTTTAAAATATTTAATTAAAGATTTTTTAAAATCCGAAATATTTTGATAATCATATAAAAAACCACGGGAAGCATATGCATAATAATATTTTTTTAATATTTGACTATATATGATTAATGAAACTCCAACTAATTTATTTTCATCAAATACTCCAAGTAATTCACATTTTTTACCTTCGTCTTTTTTTACTTTATACCATTCAACACTTTGATAAAAGCTTTTTAAATTATTATTCATAACAAAATTATTATAAATCTTTGCATCAATTTTCTTTACTATCATTATTATGCTCCTTTTGTTTATATTTTCCCAAAGTAATAACTTTTAAAACCTTATTAATAATTTTTTTACCAAATAGTTTTTCAATAATTCCCAGTTTATAAGTCATTAATAAATATACTGCTGCCCCAACAACTGCATAAATAACAATATCTACAACAGATAATATCTTAGTAGTTGTATGGAAAGGTAAAACTAAGTTTAATAAATATAATACAACTAACATAATTAACAAACTAAATAATATTTTTAATAGTGTTTTACCAGTATCTTTATAACTAACTCTTTCTATCTTTTTTATATTATAAAATACTATGCAAATAGCTATAGTAAAACCAATAATTGTAGCAAATGATGCTCCATAATATGCTGGAATATTTATTTTATTACATAATAACATTAAAGGAACATCTAATAATGCATTAGTAAAAAAACCTACTATAACTGCTGCATATACAGTTTTATATTTATTTAAACTTTGACATGCTTGTATTGATACCAAATAAATATTACTAAATATAGCTGTAATAATACTTATTTTAAAAACGGAAGGGCCAAATTCATTAATGCCATAAAAAACATTCCATACTGGCACTGATAAAAAAGATAGTCCAAAAGCAGCAGGTATAGAAACAAATAAGATAATCTGTAATGCTTTATTAAAAATATTATTAACTCTCTCATATTGTTTTAATGTAAATGCTGATACCATGTTGGGAATTAAGCTGACTGTCAATCCTGTTGCAACAGCCGTTACTATCATATTTAATTTATAACCCCAAGTTGTAATAACTCCCGCTATATACTCCGCAGAAGCACCACTAAATCCTATACTTGATAATGTTCTAATAATTAAAGACATATCAACAGTATTATATATATTTACAGTTAAATTAATTATAATAAATGGTATAGCGTATAAACAAATTTTTTTTAAAATTTCTTTATTAGAAATATTATCTTTTTTTAATTTAATGCCTAAACTTAATTCCTTTTTATTATTAATTATTTTTTTTAGTAAGTAAAGAATTGCTACTAATCCACCGACAAAGGCTCCAGAAACGGCTACAGCAACACCTATTGATATAGATTTATTTAATATTTTTATTACAAAATAACTACCAAATAAAATAACTAATATTCTAATTATTTGTTCCAACATTTGACTAATTGAAGTAGGTTTAATAAATTTATGACCTTGTAAATAACCTTTAGCAACACTTAAAAAGGGAATAATTAATACTGCGAATGAAACAACAAATATTACTAATGTTATGTCAGCCAAAGAATTACCTCCAGTCATATCACCAACAATTAGTTTAGCAATATTTTCTGAAAAGAACATTAAAACTAAAAAGCAAATTATAGAAATAATGCTAACAATTAAAATCCCTAATTTAAAAGATCGAACTTTTGCTTCTTGCATACCTTTAGATTCATATTCACTAACTATTTTACTCATAGCAACCGGTATGCCTGCTGAAGAAATGTTTAAAAAAATTAAATATATATTATAAGCATAACTATATAAGGAACTACCTTGATCTCCAATAATTGCATAAAAAGGAATTACATAAAGCATTCCCAATATTTTTGTAAAAACAATAGCTAAGGTTGCAATTATTGTGCCTTCAACAAATGAATTTTTTTTCATTATATCCCTTCTTTTTCTTTTATTATTTTACCAAATAATTTACAACTTAACAAGTTTCCATAACATGAAGCATTTTCATATTATTAATTCCATGATATAATTAAAATGGTGAAAATAAATGTATGTAAGTATAATTTTAATTATCATTATTATTATTGGCATGATAGGATTACTTTATGTTATAACCTATAATGATATGGTTAGTTATAAAATAAGAATTGAAAAAGCTGAAGGTATCATTGATGAAAAATTACGTGAAAAGTATGACTTAATAGCTACAATGAATATTGCAATAAAAAAAGTTGTTACCAAAAAAGATTATTTAAAAGATTATATCGACTTAAAAGACAAAAGAATTAGCAATTATGAGATGGATCGGAAATTAATTGAAGCAATGAATATAATATTGGAAGTAAAAAACGATTATGAGCAACTGGATAACAAAGATTTTAATAAACAATTAAAAAAAATTGAAGAAATAAACGAAATATTAACCTCTTGTAAAAATTACTATAATAAAAATACTACAGAATTAAACAAAATTATTCGTAAGTTTCCTTCCAATATAGTGGCAAAAATACATAGATATAAAATAAAGCCATTTTTCGATGGCAAAAACATGCAAGATGCAGTAATAGATGACTTTAAATTATAATGACCAATCAATTGGGGTCATTTTATTTTTTATTAAATAATTATTGGTTTTAGAAAATGGTTTACTTCCAAAAAAGCCAGAGTAAGCTGACAAAGGGGATGGATGAGCACTTATAATAATAAAATGCTTAGGATTAGTAATTAGTTTTGCCTTGGCTTTTGCAAAATTACCCCACAAAATAAATACTACAGGTTCATTTTTTGTATTTAAAATTTTAATTATATAATCTGTTAATGGTTCCCAACCCCAATTGCGATGACTAGCAGCTTTGTCTTTTTCAACAGTTAAAACTGCATTTAACAATAAGACTCCTTGCTTAGCCCAATTTGTTAAATCTCCATCTTTTTTGGGAGTTATTTTTAAATCTGTTTCTATCTCTTTATAAATATTTTGTAATGATGGGGGAATTTTTACCCCCTTTTGAACTGAAAATGATAATCCGTGAGCTTGTTTTTCACCATGATAAGGATCTTGCCCAACTATTACAACTTTAGTATCTTTAAAACTAGTTAATTTTAAAGCATTAAATATATAATCCTTTGGAGGATAAATGGTTTTTGTCTCATATTCATGCATTATCTTTTGATAAAATCTATTAAATCCAGGACTATTCCAAATAACTTTTAATTTTTCATCCCAATCATTTCCTATCATTTAAATCCTCCTTTAAAGCTATATTACATGCATATAGGATATTATCTAAATTATTTGCTCCGATTAAAAATTTACTTTTATGGCAAAACGTCAAGTATTCGGGCAATTTTTTTACCCACCTTTGTGGAAACGGTTTTTTTAATGTTTGCGCATCGGAACTAATTGATAAACTTTGTGCTAAATAGCCACCACGAACCGATGGATATATTACATATATTGTTTCTTTATCGCATAGTGCATCCTTAAAATATAAATATTTACTCAAAACAATAATTTTTTTATTATTTGCATTATTATATATTTCTTCAACTAGTTTTGTATCTGCTAAATTACTTTTTTCATTATTTATTAAGTTTTGTAAAATAATCTTAGCAAAATCTACGGCTTGCCTAAAATTTTTTTCAACTAGAGAAACGTTTTTAGGATTAAAAGTGGATATAGCTAGTGACAAAGTATCACTTTGACCAGTATTATCCGCTAAATCCAAAAATTCAATTAACTTTTTATCAACCTTTCTATACACATAATCACCATACAACTCTTTAGCAAATTTACGCCATAATTTGCCAAAAGATGCATAGGGAATTCCATTTTCTCTATAATCATTATCTGAATTATGATGATCAAATTCCGTATTACCTATATCATAAATAATACCACAAAATCTTTCTGGAACTTTATTTTTTCTAATTATCTTAATTCTGGGATTAATTATTTTAATAAAAGCTGTCGAAAAAACATCATCAGCATGGAAAATACCATCATGAGTTAATCCATATCTACATTTCTTTAATTCTTTTAGAGTCATTTTTTCCTCACTTATGATAACTTTCATTATTAATTATTTTAAAAGCGCGATAAATTTGTTCTAATAAAATGCCACGAAATAATCCATGGGGAAAAGTTAAATCAGAAAAGCTAATAACTAGATTGCATTTATTTTTAATACTTTCATTTAACCCATTAGATCCTCCAATAATAAAAGTTATATTACTATTAAATATTAAGGTTTTTTTTATTATTTCAGAAAATTCTAGACTAGATAATGTTTTTCCTTTTATATCTAACGCAATATTATAATCTTTTTGATTGATAGCTAATTCAAGGCTTTTTATTTCTTTTATATAATTAATATCATCTTTTAATTCTTGTATTTCAATTTTGTGATATTTTTTTATTCTTTTTAAATAATCATTAATTAATTCTTCTAAATATCGTTCTTTAATTTTTCCCACACATAATATTTTAATCATATTTCTACCACTTCAGTTTTTTCATTTTGTTTAGCACATATAATATTATGAAAATTAATATTATATTCCGTAAAAGTGTTATTAATTGTTTCCAATGCTAACTCTTCTAAATTATTTGTTTCACTCAGATGGATTAAAATAATTTTTTTAGTATTATTCCCAATTAATTTTGTTAAATAAAAGGCGGCGGCCTTATTAGACAAATGTCCATAATCGCTTAAAACTCTTTTTTTTAACCAAGCCGGATATGGACCATGCTGTAGTAATTCTATGTCGTGATTGCTTTCAAATAAATATAAATCTAAATTTTGCAAATATTTAAAATTTTTAGTATTTATATATCCTGTATCGGTAATATAACCTAATTTAACTCCATTTTCTTCAATCACAAAATTTCGCGAATCAACAGCGTCATGACTTGAATGAAAAGAAAAAATCTTAACACCATCAAGCATCAACTCATCCTCACAAACAAGTATGTGAGGATAAGCTTTAATATCTTCTATTTCATAGAGTTGTTTTTGAGATACAATTATAGTTGCATTAGTTTTAGCAATTAGAGTCTTTAAAGCTGATATGTGATCTTTATGTTCGTGACTAATCAGTATATAATCTATTGTTTTAATATCGACATTTAAACATTTCAAAGATTCATTTATATATTTATAATTTCTACCAGCATCTAATAAAAATTTTTTATTAGTAGTTTCTAAATACGTTACATTGCCTTTAGATCCACTTGATAATACAGAAACTTTCATTGTTAACCACTAAATACACTTGTCAACGGATTAACAGATTTTGTTGTTCCCCCAACAAATGGCTCTCCTATATAAATTCCTAAATGTAAATGCGTTCCAGTAACAAATCCACTATTTCCCATATAAGCAATAACTTGGCCTTTTTTAACAATATCTCCTACCTTTACATTAAATCCACTTAAATGTAAATATGCCGAATATATATTATTATCATGTTTTACCACAACATAATTACCATTAGACCATTGATAACATGAAGAACATGCTTTAGAAACGTTAGTTACCACTCCATCACCTATAGCATAAATATTAGAACCATAACCTGTACCAGAAATGTCAATTCCTTCATGAAGTTTACCCCAACGCATACTATAACGGCTGGTTATTACTGAAGGTTGATCTGTTGGCCATGTCCAATTTCCGGAAATAACTACATTAGCACTACTTGTACCACCACCAGAAGAATAAGTTGGACCAACCACTGTAATTTCATCTACAGCTTCTCGGACAGTTTCAGTATAAACAATTTCAATTTCTGAACTTTGTTCACCATTAGCAACCTTATATTTTTCATGGTTTAATGTTAACGCAGTAACACCAGATTGAGTTATTTCTTCATAACCACGTTCTTTAGTATTATCAACTATTCGTTGTTTTGAAAAAGGTGTTACAGATTCTTCTATACGATAAACTTCATAAACAAACGTAATTATTGGATCTAATAAAGTAACATTTACAGTATCACCGATTTTTAAAATTGTATCTTCACTACGATAACTTGGATTAGCAATTAAAAATTCTTGAGGATTTAACTTATACTTATCACTTATGCTATCTATGTTATCTCCAGCTTGAACAGTATACTCATCCATTTTAGCATTCGGACCAAATAATAAATCTTGCGATAACTCCGTTGCATCAGTATATATTTTTTCATCTACACTTATATAAGCTTCTTTTATTAAAATTTTTTCTTGAAAATACATATTATTAATTATCTGACCCACATCAGTAATTTCTTCGATGCTATTATTCATATAACTATTATAATCTTCTTCAGACACAAAAGCTAATATATAACTTTTTAATGCTTCTTCAAATATACTTTTATCTAAAACATTTATTGTAAAATCCTCAGGCATATCTTCTTCTTCATGATAATTATCTTTATCATATTTAATGGTTATTATATAACCTTTAATTGTAAAATCATCTCTTTCTTCAATCATTTTATAAATGGAATCTGCTGTTGCATAATCATCATTATAAGTTTTTACCTCTACTATTTCAAAAACATTTGGTGGATAAACGTTATTAACATTATACTTATTTTTTATTTCTTGTTGTTCTTGATTAATTAAAGTATATAATTCTTGATCATTGGCAATTAAACCAATTACTTCACCATTTAAATAAACTTGATAAGCAACATTAGCTTCATTTATATTAGTTTCAAAATTTTTATTTACAAAATATAATATACACACAATTAAGGATAGAAAAACAGTAATTATAATATCTTTAGTTTTCATTATTCTTCACTATTTACTTTTAATTGACTTTTAAAACTACTCATATTAAGTTCAAATAAAAGATTTACAGTGCCTAAACCTCCTTTTCTATGTTTAGCAATAATCAATTCAGCGGGAACTATTTTTTGATTAAAATCTTTTGCTTTATCATAATAATCTTTTCTATTAATAAAAAGTACCATATCAGCATCTTGTTCTAATGATCCAGATTCTCTTAAATCCGCTAACATTGGTTGATTACTTTCTCTTTTTTCTGCACTTCTTGATAATTGTGACAATGCAATAACTGGTACATTTAACTCTATTGCCATTGTTTTTAATGATCTGGATATTTCAGATACTTCTACTTGTCTAGATTCAATGCGGCGATTACCACTATTAACTAATTGCAAATAATCTATAACTACTAATCCTAAACCGGTAGGACTGTTAGCCAAACGACGACACTTGGCTCTTATTTCTTGACATGTTACACCAGCATTATCCTCAATATACATATTGGTTTCTGCTAATTGACTCATAGCTTCTTTATATCTACGCCAATCCTTTTCTTGCATCTGACCAGTTTGCAATTTATAAGCATCAATTTGTCCGATTGAAGAAATCATCCGATTAATTAACATATCAGAAGACATTTCCAAATTAAATATGGCTACAGCTTTTTTTGTTCTTGTTGCTGCATAACTAGCCATATTTAAAGCTAATGCTGTTTTACCCATACCAGGACGAGCAGCTAATATAATCATTTCACCGCCTTGAAATCCCGTTGTTATTTTATCAAAATCTGGAAATCCAGTTTCTAAACCTGTAATACTTCTTTTATTTTTTGCCAATTCTTCTAATTTAGCTTGGGCTCTTCTCAATATTTCTTGAATGGGTACAAAATCACCAACAGTCCTGGCTTTTACAACATTCAAAATATTTTTTTCTGCATTATCTAATAATGTAGTCACATCTTCATCGTCATAAGCATTATTTATAATATCTTCTGCTGTTAAAATTAAATTTCTTCTTATAGCATAATCTTTAATTATTTTAATATAAAACTCTAAGTTAGCACTAGTTACTACAGAATCTATTACTTCTGTTAAATAATCTAAACCTACTTCATTTAATTTTTTATCTTTATCTAATTCATTTTTAATTGTAGTAATATCAATAGGATTATTATTTTCATACAAACTTTTAATTGCATTAAATATATACTTGTTTCTTTTATCAGAAAACATATCAATTGTTACTTCTTCAACAATTTTATTTACATCATTATTATTAATAAAAGCAACTCCTAATACACTCATTTCTGCTTCAAGATTTTGAGGTATCTTTCTAGCCATGAATCCTCCTTATTTTACTAATTTGATATTTAAATTAAATTTAACTTCTCTATGTAATTCTACTTCTACTTTAGCAATTCCTAAAGAACTAATAGCATCATTTATTTTAATATTTTTTTTATCGATTTTATAACCCATTTCTTTTAATTTGTCACTTATTTGTTTACTAGATATCGTTCCAAAAACTTTATCTTCTTTGCCTGTTTTTACTTTAAATTCTATTATCTTATCATTAAGTTTTCTTTTAATTTCATTATATTCATTAATTAACTTTTGTTCTTCTTTTTCTCGTACATCTATTTCTTGATCTAATATTTCTTTACTTCTTTTGCTATATTGAACGGCCAAACCATTTTTTATTAAATAATTATTGGCATATCCATCACTTACATCTAGTATGGCATCTTTTTTTCCTTTTCCTTTAATATCTTTAAGTAATATTACTTTCATTTTTGCCCTCCCTAAGTATCAATATTATACCATTAATACCATAATTAGTAAAATGAAAATAAACTATCACAAATATCATCTGTCATATTAAAAATGTTGATAACTTATAAATTATCAATATTTAATTCATTTTTGTATATAACGACACTTCGGATAATTAGAACATCCAATAAAAGGTCCATACTTGCCGTTCTTACTAACTAATTTTCCTCCACATAAAGGGCATAAAAGTAAATTGTTAATTTTATTACTCTTACCAATATTACATCTATCACAAAGGGTTTGTAAATTGCTTATTATCGTTTTACCACCTTTTTACACGGGAATTATATGATCAACATGTAATTTAACTCCATCTTTAATTGCAGCTCCACAAATACAACAGGTATAATTATCTCTTTTTTAAACATTATATCTTATGTCATCATTAATGATACTACGTTCGATTTTAGATGTTATTTCATAATTTTTTGCTTTTAACCACAAATTATAAATATCACATAATTCATCAAAATAAACTATTTTACTTTTAGAATAATAATTTTGACCTTTAGGACTACGATAAAAAACCTTTACTCCCACTCGTATATTATAAACATCTTTAATTATTTTGTATTTTTTTATGAAAAATTTTTTTACATTTTTGATAATAATCATTAGTACACAATACTATCAAAAATGTACACATTGTTATTAAAAAATATTTTAATATTACTTCTTTTCTCATAGTCTCAATTCATAAATTTATTGTATTAAAAAAATATAGAAAAAATCTATATTATTTTACATATGGTATTAAAGCCATAAATCTTGCATATTTTACTTGTTGAGCAATATGTCTTTGATGTTTAGCACAAGCACCAGTCATACGACGAGGTAAAATTTTACCTTTATCATTAATATATTTATTAATAATCATAACATCTTTATAATCTACACTTTTACCTGCGCACATTTGACATATTTTTTTCTTTTTACGATAAAATTCAGCCATAATATACCTCCTTTTTAATATGAAAATGGTAAATCATCATCACTTAAGTTATATTCATCTCCAATATTATATGGATCTTCACTAATATCAGTAGTTTCGATATTATTTGCTAAATCTTCACTTGGACTATAAGAAATACTATTATCAGCCGTATTAGTAGGTCTATTTGCTCCTTGAGATGAACCTAAAAATTCCATTTGATCAATTACTACATCTGTAGTATATCTTTTACTGCCATCTTGAGCATCATAGCTACTATTTCTAATTCGACCACTAGCACTAATTTGTGAACCTTTTTTACAATATCTATTTATTGTAGATGCTAATCTTCCAAATGCTACACAATTTATGAATTCCGTATCTCTTTCACCATTACGACTTACAAAATCACTACTACAAGCTAAAGAAAATCTAGCAATTTCCATATTACTTTGTGACATTCTTGATTCAGGATCTCTAGTTAATCTTCCTATTAATATAACCTTATTCATTACTATTCTCCTTCTACTTTAATAATTAAATGTCTTAAAATATTTTCGTTAATTGATACTTTACGATCAAATTCTGCAATAGTTTCACGATTAGCTTCAACTGTCATTACATAATAATAACCACTAACTTCTTTTTTAATCGGATACGCTAATTTTTTTCTACCCATTTCTTTAAATTCTAATACTCTAGAAGTTTTGTTATTAATTAGTTTTTGTAAATCTTCACTTGTTTTTTTTATAGCATCTTCTTCCATCGTGGCTTTTACAATAAACATAATTTCATATTTAGTCATTTTTCCACCTCCTTACGGTCTTTTCGGCTTCAATAAGAAGCAAGGAGTAATTTCTTTACTCGCAGATATTATAACAAATATATGTAATTCATGCAAGAAATTTCCTATAATTCTTTTATTTCTTAAATTAAAATAAAATATAAATGAAAGTTTACAATATTATATAACTATAAACTATTAAAAAACATACTAAATTACTGAATAAATTAAAAACGTTATTATTACTTCCAGCTTTATTATATATATATGAACATTATTCCTATTATACTAATTTTTCATAAAAGCTCTATTTTCTTTACTATAAAAAAATATTAAGCAATTACTACTTAATTTAAGTTGTAACTAATTAATATTACTTTTTAATTTTTGGCATTATAAACATTTCTATTAAGCATAACAAGATAAATGCAATTCCTGTTGAAAATAAACAATTAAATAACAGACTAGTTTCATAGCTAATATCTGGAAATATATATGTTAAGAGATATATAACTACAATAAATATGCCATAATAATAGATTGCTAATCTGCCTAAAAATTTACATATCATACTTCTATTATATAATACTGAGATATAATCTTTGTTTACTAATAAAACTATGCAAAAAATATATAAAAATACTCCATTTATTAATTCACTCCAAGAAATACCCGCATAAATTGTATATAAAAAGAATATTGCATAACCTATATGTAAAAAACTAAAAAACATCATCATCAATTCATTAAATTTTTTCTTTTGCAAAAATTCTACTATATAATACATTAATATACCTAAAGTCATACATGCAAATACTCTAGCTAAACCATTAGGTATTCCTAATGTATTTAATACGTCGATATCCAATTTATTTGTTGTTAAACCAATATTAGCATAAGTTATAATAATTATTAATGGAGCTATTAAACCTTTAAAAATATCCTCATTTTTATTTATTATATAGTATAAAATAAATGAAGAAATTAATATAGCAGATATTATCCATAAAGGATAATTCCATAAATATGAAACACCAATTGCTGGAGTAAAAGATAAAGACTCAATATTAACTAAACCACCAATTCCAATTTGTGATAACCCCAGAAATTCCCAAATTGAATTCATAAATATCGTAAATATGTTTGTAATACTAGTATGATTAATAATATTTCTTACTATAAAAGATATTAAAACACCACTAAATAAAATAGGATATAATTTTTTTAATTTACTCAAAAAGTAATCCCAAGCTAACCCAGATGGGGCTTTACTAGAATTTTTAGTTTGCTTATATCTTTTCATTAAAAAGTAGCCACTAAGAAACAAGAAATAAGATATAACTTTTCCACCAGTAAATAATAACTTAATATTACTATCTTGCCAAATATATAGATTTAAATAATCAAATCCTATCGCTATTACAAATATAAAACTCCATAATCCGATACTGTTTGAAACTTTTTCATACTTTTTCATAACATAATACTCCCTTTATTCTCATATTAAGAATATAATAGGTTTTTAATTTTGTCAATTTTAAAAAAACATTTAAATAACTTTATTTTTTATTTAAATGTTTTTTTGAACTTTTTTTATCTTTATTTTCAATAAATTTAATTTCTTCAGCATTATTGCTTTTGATTTTTTCATCTAAATCGATTACATTAGTATTCGCTATAATATCATGTAAACCACGATGATCTTTTCTAAATAATACCATTAATACTATCGATGTTATTATTATAATTTGAACATATGTAGTTGCTAGGGATATATAATAATATGTAGTCTTACTGAACAAATAAACTCCTATTATAAATATAAAGTTTACAATAATATTATTTAATATTAAAGATCGAATAATGTAATTACCAATATTTAATTTTTTACTATTATTGTATGAAATTATTTTAATTTTTAATAATTTTTTACCCATAGTTTGCCCTTTAAGAACATATTGAATAATTCCAAAATAAATTAAAAAGCCTAATGATGTAATACTACTACTAACAACTTTATATTGATTTAATTTATAATTTAAATCTATAACCTTATTTGTATAGGCTTTTGTACTAGTATCTATTTTCTCATTATTTGCATCTTCAAGTAAATTTGTATATTCTTTGTAAGTTGAATTATACTTATCTATATATGGATTAATTGCTTTCAAATTGATAAAAAAACTAAATACAATAGTTATTATTAAAATATCAATAACATAAGCGATTATTCTTTTTATACTTATATCCATAATTCCTCTTAATCGTTATTACGTCCAAATAATGAAAGTAAATGAATAAATAAATTAATAAAATCTAAATATAAATCTAGTGCTCCATAAATTGCCAAATTATCTGATGGCAAACCTAATTTATCTAATTCCTTAATTTTTTGAACGTCATAAGCAGTTATTCCAATAAATATTAAAACACAAACAATAGAAATAATAGTGTTTAATGTCGAACTATTAATGAAAAAATTAATTAAAGATACTATAACTATTGCTATTAAACCAAACAATAAATATGTACCAACTTTAGTTAAATCAGCTTTTGTAACAAAACCTATAAATGCCATTAGTGCAAAAATAATTGCAGCTACTAAAAATATTACTATTAATGAATTTAAATTATAAAAAACAAAAATAGATGAAAAAGTTAGCCCACTAAAAAATGAATAAATTAAAAAGCATACTTTTGCCGTAGTTGGTTTCATTTTCATCACTCTAGCTGATAAGAATATTACTAATAATAATTCAATTATTACAAAACCAACATACCCCCAACTGCTATAAATATTTTCTAACATTGTTACGTTTTTTGATACTAAAAAACCTGTTACAAATGTTACTAATAAACCAAAACACATCCATAAAAACGTTTTACTTATTGTATTATTTTTCATATTCCTCCTTATTAGACATTAAATCGGAAATAACATATATCTCCATCTTTAATTATATACTCTTTTCCTTCAATTCGCAACTTTCCAGCTTCCTTCACTTTTTTTTCGTCTTTATATTGATAAAGATCATCAAAACTCGTCACTTCTGCTTTTATAAATCCCCGTTCAAAGTCACTATGAATAATACCAGCACATGATGGAGCCTTCATTCCTTTTTGGAAAGTCCAAGCTCTAACTTCATCTATACCAACAGTAAAAAATGTTGCTAAGCCTAATAAATCATATGTAGCAAATATTAATTTATCCAATCCACTATTATTTATTCCAACAGAATTTAAGAATTCTTCTTTTTCTTCCTTTTCTAACCCCGCTAAATCAGCCTCCAATTTAGCACACATAACTATTACACCTGATCCTTCTGCTTCAGCATAGTTTTTTACTGCTAACGAATAATCATTATCTCCTACAACTATTGTTTCTTCATCAACGTTTGCAACATATATAATGGGCTTTATTGTTAAGAAATTGTAATTTTTTAGCAATTTTAAAGCATCATCATCAAAATTTATTCGTCGTAAAGGAGTATTAGCTTCTAAAGTTATTTTACATTTTTTTAAAATCGCCACTTCTAATAAAGCGTCTTTATCTTTAGTAGTTTCTGCTTTTTTTTCAATCTTACCTAAACGGTTATTAACTATTTCCAAATCTGCTAAAACTAACTCAATATTAATAATTTCTATGTCACTGACCGGGTCTGTTTTGCCGGTAACATGTGTTATATTAGAATCATCAAAACACCTAACTACTTCAACTATAGCATCTACTTCTCGTATGTGTGATAGAAATTTATTCCCTAAGCCTTCACCTTGTGATGCTCCTTTAACTAAACCTGCAATATCAGTAAATTCAAATGTTGTTGGAACAACGCTTTTAGGATTATATAACTGAGCTAAAAAATCTATTCTTGTATCTGGAACAAAAACAATTCCGACATTAGGTTCAATAGTTGCAAAAGGATAATTTGCAGCTAAAATGTTTTGTTTAGTTATAGCATTAAATAATGTTGATTTTCCCACATTAGGTAATCCAACAATACCAGCTTTTAAACTCATAAAAATCCCCCCTTAAAATGCTATACTAGTGCCAATTCCCAGTGGTGCACTTAAAATATACCAAATTATAATAATTATTAAAAATCCAATACAACTTATAATAGCAAATGGTATTTGATATTTAATTGCTTCAATCATTGTAATTGCTTTATTACTTTGATTATAGTTGGCTAAAAATGCAATATATACAATATAATAAGCAAAAACTGGAGTTAAGCCAATCGATACAGCATTACCTAACCTAAATACTAATTGAGCAAATTCAGCACTTACCCCTACTTGCATCATTGTTGGAATAGTAGCAGATAAAATTGACCAATTATTTAAGGCATTTGGTAAAAACAAAGACGAAATAATACTAAATACAAATAACAAAATTATGATAGGCAATCCGCCAAAGTTTGAAGAATTAATTAAATTTGCTAAAGCAGCTGTTATAACTCCTCCAATATTAGAATATTTAAAAATATTAATAAATATTGAAACTGCAAATATCATTACAATTATCTTACCTATTCCATTTAAAGAATGTCCTAAAGAATCAATAAATTCCTTATTGTTAGTTATCGTTTTAGCACCAATTCCATAAAACAATCCTAAAATAACAAATAAAACTGCTACAATAAATACAAATCCATTGCTAAAAAACGAATTATAACTAAATAATTTATCTATATATAGGTTTTGACTATAATCCAATAAATTTCCAGAAAATGGAAGTCCTGGAATAATATTGTATATAAATATCAATAAATATATTAAACCTGCTCCACCGGCTAATAACAAGCCCCTCATTTTTTTCTTAGTTATTACTAATTCTTCTTCAACATCTTCTTCTGGAAATTCATATTTTGTAACTTTCTTAGCTATTATATTTTCACTAATATATGTTATGATAAAGCTAAGAAGTATTATCAATATGGGCATTATTATTATATAACCTAAGGATGAAATTGTATAATCAGCAGATAAAATGTAAGCATTAGTTAAAGTCATATTCAGCAAACTGGAATCTATGCTTGTTAAAAATAAACTAATACCGCTTCCACATGTAAGAGCTGCAAAAGATGTTATAATACCAATCATTGGACTTCTTTTACCATATAAAAATAATAATGCACTTAACGGAATTAAGACCACATAAGCTAAATCCCCAATAATACTAGATAAAATACATATAAGAACCAAAACAAATGTTACTGTATTTTTTTTAACTCTTTTAGTCATTAATGCTATAACAGTTTTTAAAAATCCACTTTTTACCATTATTCCTATTCCAATTAATATTATTAGTAAATTAGATAAAACTGTAAAATTAGCAAAATTAGAAACTGTTGATGTAAAAATATATTTTAATCCGCTTAAACTAAATAAAGAAACAACAGCTTCCGTAGTTGCTTGATAATCTCCAGTTACACTGGAAACTTTATTATAAGTAGCTTGAACATTAAAAAAACTTAATATACCACTCACAACAATTACGATAAAACATAATATTAAAAGAAACATTACTGGATGCAAACCAATTTTTTCTTTAATTCGCTGTTTTTTCATTTGTTATCACCTTTTTTACTTTTTTCATAAATTCTAATCTGTCCATCATAATCTCACGACCACAATTTTTACATTTTATTTTAATATCTGCCCCATTTCTGGTTATTATCCACAAATTAGTTTGACAAGCATGCTTTTTTTTCATAATTACTTCATCATTTAGTTGAAAACTTATGTTATTCATTATTCATCCTCAAAATCTATATGCATTTTTTCTAATAATTTTTCTAATTCTCCACTACCATTAAAATAAATTTCTATTTTGTTCTTATTTACTCGTATTTTTGTATCTAATTTTTCCATTAATAAATTTTCGTAAATTCGATATTTAGTATCATATATTTTACTATGATCTTTTTTTATTATATCAAACTTTTCTTCTTGACTTATTTTTTCTAAATCATGTACACTCAAATTATCTGTAATCACTTTCTTAGCTAATTCAGTCACCTTTTTATCATCATCAATTTTACTTAAAATTCGAGCATGAGACATAGATATATTTCTTTTCTCTACCATTTTTTTTACATCTTCTGGTAATTTTAATAATCCCAATATATTAGTAATATAACTTCTACTTTTTCCAAATTTATTAGCAAATTCCTCTTGAGTATAGCCTCTAAGTTTAATAATATTATTAATAGATACTGCCTCATCTATTGGATTTAAATCTTCTCTTTGAATATTTTCAATCAAAGCTATTTCCATCATTTCTTGATCATCAAAATTTTTAATTATTGCAGGTACTTTTTTTAACCCCGCAATTTTAGCAGCTTTTGTTCTTCTTTCACCAGCAACTAATTCGTAGCCTTTAATACTTTTCTTAACAATAATTGGTTGAACAACACCATACTCTTTAATTGACTTAGCCAGTTCATTTAAGGATTCTGTATCAAATGTTTTTCTTGGTTGATAAGGATTACTTCTTATTTCATCTATATCAATTTCAGTTATATCTTTGGAATTTTCTTCAACAATATCTTTTTCAAAATTATCAAAATCAATAACAGTATTAGAAAACAACTGTTCTAGCCCTTTTCCCAATGCTTTTTTCTTAGTTTCCATCTCTACTAATCACTTCCTTTGCTAAATTAGCATAAGCTTCCGTTGCTCTACTAGTAGGATCATATTCATTGATAGGTTTACCATGACTTGGTGCCTCTACCAATCTTACTAATCTAGGAATAATTGTATTAAATACTTTATCTTTAAAATACTTTCTAATTTCTTCAATTACTTCTAATCCAATATTAGTTCTACCATCAAGCATTGTTAAAAGCACCCCTTCTATTCTAAGATTAGGATTCATACTTGATTGAACCATTATAATAGAATTAAGTAATTGAGTAATTCCTTCAAGTGCAAAAAATTCACATTGAACTGGTATTATTACTGAATCACTTGCCACTAAAGCATTCATAGTTCCTAAACCTAAAGATGGTTGACAATCAATTATAATATAATCATAATTGTCTTTAATTTCATCTAATTTAAGTTTTAGTTGCATATTTTGTTGGAATTCTTTGTCTTCCAACATTTTTTTTACAAATTCCACATCAACTCCAGCCAAATTAATAGTAGCAGGAATAATACTTAAATTTTGAAATTTAGTTTTTTTTATTGCTTTTTTTGCTTCACATTTATCGGTTATTAATTCATAAACATCATTTTTAAAATCATTAGAATTTAAACCCAATCCAGTTGTTGCATTGCTTTGAGGGTCCATATCAATAAGTAACACCCGTTTCCCTAGTTTTCCTAAAGCAGCAGATAAGTTTATACTTGTGGTAGTTTTTCCCACGCCCCCTTTTTGATTAACAAGTGATATAATTTTAGCCATAACTAGCACCTCTTCTATATAACTTTTGTACTCTTATATTTTAACATACAATTACATTATTTTAAAATGTTTTTAAAAATATTTTTTACAATTCATAAAATTAGCTTATATTTTAATAATTATAATTATTATTAAATTTTTAAAAATAATAATAATTACTTTTTTATAAATTTAGTTAATTAATATCATTATTTAAATATTTTATTACAAAAAAAATAGTAAAGTATTTCTTCACTATATTACGATAATTTAAATATCAAAATACAAAAATGCAAAATTTTGAACAATTTTTAATTGTTTTCACATTGTTATATTTAATTTATTAGTAATTTTATAAGCAAATATTAGCCGTAAGAACAATAATCTTCAGCAGTTAAGTCGTATCTTCCTAAATCATATTCAGGCAAAAAATCAATGTAATTACTTCTTATTATAGGTATATAAGCTCCACCAGCATCATACCGCATTCTAGTGGATTTATAAGTAACAATACATAGGTCATCAATAGAAAAATCTCCATTATTATATGAGCTATTAACAAATTCTGAAAATGTCATTCCTTTTTCACCATAATACGTTGTACCATCAACAATAAATGAAACTAGTGGAATTTCCTTATCAAAATACACATAACATTTATCACTCACATTTGTTTGCATAATTACTTTTTTATTTTTATCATCCCACGCAAGTGTTCCACCATTTTCACACTTACTTAAAGTCGCATTAAATATATATCCATCTGTTGGCCAATCACTTTGAGTAACTTTTTCATAACTGCCAGTTCCTGCCTCTGTTTCTAACATCATTGTTAGTATATTTGAATTTTTAACTTCATCGTTTATTTCTTTAAAAACATCTTTTTTAGTTTTTACTAAATTAAATATTAATACAAATACTATTATTGATAATATAGTTATTAAAGCAACTTTTTTAGTCATTACAACACCTCTATTTTCCCCATTATACAAAAAAAAAAAAAAAAAAAATCAATTATATTTATTTCTTTTTTTTTTTTTTTTTTAATTTTATTTTAATTTATTTTTTTTTTTTTTTT
>CALVVG010000009.1 GCA_944363795.1 uncultured Bacilli bacterium
GGTGTAACGCTTCCTGGTTTAGCTAAAACTTGTCCACGTTCAACTTCATCACGAGCAATACCACGAAGTAAGCATCCTGCATTGTCTCCTGCTTGAGCATAGTCTAGAGATTTTCTAAACATTTCAATTCCAGTAACAACAGTTTTTTTAGTAGGTTTTAAACCAACTATTTCAACTTCATCATTAAGTTTAAGTGTTCCACGTTCAACACGACCAGTAACAACAGTACCACGTCCAGAAATTGTAAATACATCTTCAATACTCATTAAGAATGGTTTATCTGTATCACGAACTGGAGCATCAATATAAGAATCTACTGCAGCCATTAAGTCACGAATACTTTGAGCAGCCTTTTCATCACCTTCAAGAGCTTTTAAAGCACTACCACGAATAATTGGACATTCTGAATCAAATCCATATTCTCCAAGTAATTCTCTTATTTCCATTTCTACTAAATCAAGTAGTTCTGGGTCATCAACTTGGTCACATTTATTCATATATACAACGATCTTAGGCACACCAACTTGACGAGATAATAAAATATGTTCTCTAGTTTGTGGCATTGGACCATCTGCAGCAGATACAACAAGAATAGCACCATCCATTTGAGCAGCACCAGTAATCATGTTTTTAACATAATCGGCGTGTCCTGGACAGTCAACATGTGCATAATGACGTTTTTCTGTTTCGTATTCAACATGTGCAGTGTTGATTGTTATACCTCTTTCTCTTTCTTCTGGAGCTTTGTCGATATCTGCATAATCAACAAATTTTCCAAAATATTTAGTGATCGCAGCAGTTAATGTTGTTTTTCCATGGTCTACGTGACCAATTGTACCAATATTAACATGTTCTTTAGAACGATCAAATTTTTCTCTTGCCATATAAAATTTCCTCCTTTTTCTTTACTATTATATTTTATCTAATGCTTGAATATTTTTCAAGTATTATTCTTAATTAATGCTGTTTTTCTTTATTATTTCTTCAGCAATTCCTTTTGGCACTTCTTCATAATGATCAAGTGTCATTGTGAAATTACCACGACCTTGAGTATTTGAACGAAGTGTAGTGGCATAACCAAACATTTCTGCAAGTGGAACCATAGCATTAATAGATAATGCGTTGCCACGAGATTCATTTCCCATTGGTTTACCACGACGGCTTGTTAAGTCTCCCATTACGTTACCCATGTATTCTTCTGGAATAACTACTTCAACTTTCATAATTGGTTCTAGTAAAACTGGTTTACATTTATTTTTTGCTTCTTTCAAAGCCATACTTGCAGCAATTTTAAATGCCATTTCTGATGAGTCAACATCATGATATGAACCATCAAACAATGTTGCTTTAACATCTACCATTGGATAACCAGCAAGAATTCCACCAGCCATTGCTTCTTGCAATCCTTTGTCAGTTACTGGAATATATTCACGAGGAACTACTCCACCAACGATAGCATCAACAAATTCGTATCCTTTTTCAGGATTTGGTTCAAATTTAACCCAAACATGTCCATATTGTCCACGTCCACCAGATTGTTTTATATACTTACCTTCACATTCAGCAGTTTGTGTAATTGTTTCACGATAAGCAACTTGTGGGCGACCAATGTTGGCTTCAACTCCAAATTCATCTTTCATACGACGAACTTGAACTTCTAAGTGTAATTCTCCCATACCGCTAATAACTGTTTGACCAGTTTCTGGATCAGTTTTATATTTAAATGTTGGGTCTTCTTCAGCAAGTTTTTGTAAAGCAATTCCCAATTTTTCTTGATCAGCTTTTGATTTTGGTTCAATTGCTTCATCAATAACTGGAAGTGGGAATTCCATTCCTTTCATGATACATGGATTTTTTTCATCACATAATGTATCAGCTGTTGTAGTTGATTTAAGGCCTACAGCGGCAGCAATTTCACCACAATATACTTCACTAATTTCTTTACGGTTGTTTGCATGCATTTGAAGTATTCTTCCAACCCTTTCTTTTTCTTGTTTACCAGCAGCATTTGTACAAAGTACATATGAACCACTTTGTAAGTGTCCTGAATAAACTCGGAAAAATGCTAATCTACCTACATATGGATCAGTCATAATCTTAAAAGCCATTGCGGTGAATGGTTCAGAATCGCTTGGATGACGTAAAATATCATTTCCATTTTTATCTACACATTCAATAGCAGGAACATCTGTTGGAGCTGGCATGTAATCAAGTACGGCATCAAGAGCTAACTTAACCCCCATATTCGATAATGCACTACCACACATAACTGGGAAGAATTCGGCAGCTAAAACACCTTTACGAATAGCAGCTTTAATATCTTCTACAGAAAGTTCTTCTCCTTCAAGATATTTTTCCATTAAAGCATCATCAAATTCAACAGCTTTTTCAATTAATTCAGTTCTTTTTTGTTCAACTAATTCTTTTAAATCCTCTGGTATTTCTATTTCTGTAGGATTTTCATGTTCTTCACCATTATAATGGTATGCTTTTCTTGTAAGCAAATCAATAATTCCATTAAATTCTGATTCAGCACCTATTGGCCATTGAATTGGAGCATAATTTACACCAAGTCTAGATTTAATTGTACCTAGAGTAAATTCAAAATCAGCACCAATTTTATCCATTTTATTTGCAAAAATCATTCTCGGTACTTTATATTCTGTTGCTTGACGCCATACAGTTTCTGATTGTGGTTCAACCCCAGCATTTGCATCAAGCAAACAAATGGCACCATCAAGAACTCTTAATGAACGTTGTACTTCAACAGTAAAATCTACGTGCCCTGGAGTATCAATAATATTAAGACGATATCCCTTCCAGTGAGCAGTTGTAGCAGCACTAGTAATTGTAATACCTCTTTCTTTTTCTTGTTCCATCCAGTCCATTTGAGAAGCTCCATCATGAGTTTCTCCAATCTTGTGAGTTATACCAGTATGAAATAATACTCTTTCAGTAAACGTTGTTTTTCCAGCATCAATATGAGCCATTATACCAATATTTCTTAATTTATCTAACGATACGTCTCTTGCCATATTTATCACCATCTATAATGAGCAAATGCTTTATTTGCTTCTGCCATTTTATGAGTATCTTCACGTTTTTTTACAGCGCCACCAGTACCATTTGATGCATCTATGATTTCATTTGCTAAATTAATAGCCATTCCCTTTCCATTTCTTAATTTGGCATAATTAACTAACCAACGTAGAGCTAAAGTTTGAGCACGATCACCTTTAACTTCAATTGGCACTTGATAGTTTGATCCACCAACACGACGTGATTTAACTTCTAATGCTGGCTTTATATTTTCTAACGCTGCATTATATACTTCCATTGCTGGTTTTCCAGTTTGTTTTTCTACAATTTCAAAAGCTTCATATAATATTTTTTGTGCTGTTCCTTTTTTTCCATCAAGCATAATTTGATTAACTAATTTAGTAACTACTTTTGACTTATAAATAGGATCTGGAAGCACATCTCTTTTGATTGCTCTTCTTTTACGCATTATAATTTCCTCCTTTTCCCTTATTTTTTGTCTTTTTTAGTTCCGTATTTACTACGTCCTTGTTTTCTATCTTGAACTCCATGAGTATCAAGTGTTCCACGGACAATATGATAACGAACACCAATTAAATCTTTAACACGTCCGCCTCTTACTAAGACAACGCTATGTTCTTGTAAGTTATGTCCTTCTCCTGGAATATATGCATCTATTTCTTTTCCATTAGAAAGTCTAACACGTGCATATTTTCTCAAAGCTGAGTTTGGTTTCTTTGGTGTTCTAGTAGCAACTTTAACACAAACGCCTCTTTTTTGAGGTCCTTTAGCATCTGTTTGCTTTTTTTCCAAAGTATTATATCCAATATTTAATACTGGACTTTTACTCTTTACATTTTTTTTGCCACGTTTCTTTTTAACAAGTTGATTAATTGTAGGCATAAATCCTCCTTCCATTAACACACACCCTGGTGTATCCAATTTTATTTTAAACCAGGTTCTACCATAGGCAGAACCGTTTTTAAATGCATCATTAATATATCATTGTATTATATGATTGTCAAGATTTTTTGATTAAAAATTTTGATACAAAACATATATAAAATATGCAGCTATCAAAAGTGCAATTAATAATATTGAACTTAAAATCAGCATTTCTGCTAAACCCCATCCTTTATTATTCATTATTTATTTACTGTCTCCTTTTCTAATCTCTAAATTTTTCAACGTTTTATCATATTTGATTTTTTCTAAATCAATAATATTATATATTAACACTGCAAAGAAAAAAATGTCAACATTCAATTTCAGTTGACATTTTATTTTAAGCTAATTCTACTTCAGCACCAGCTTCAGTTAATTGATTTTTAATTGCTTCAGCTTCTTCTGCTGGAATATTTTCTTTAAGATTTCCACCATTATCAGCCAACGCTTTAGCTTCAACCAATCCTAAGCCAGTTATTTCCTTAATTATTTTTATAACTGCAATCTTGTTTCCTCCAGCTGATTTTAACACAACTGTTTTAGTAGATGGGCCTTCTTCAACAGCTGCTGCTGGAGCTGCAGCAACGGCAACTGCCATTGGATCAATTCCAAATTCTTCCTTCATAGCATCAACTAATTCTTTTACTTCAAGAATTGTCATTTCTTTTAATGCACTTATAAAATTTTCCTTATTTAATTTTGCCATAATTTATTCCTTCCCTTCCATTTGTTCTGCATATAGGTTTAATCCTATTGCTAAATCTTTAACATATTGCATCATACCACCAGCAAGCATTGTAAGTAAGCCATCGCGAGATGGAATAGATGCATATTCATTAATTACAGATAAATCTGCAACACTGCCACTAATTACTCCTACACGAATATCTAATTTATCATGTTTTTTAGCAAATTCAGATATTATTTTGATAGGTTCAAGCAAAGTTTTACCAAACAAAATTGCATTAGGTCCTTCTAAAAATTGATCTAAATTAATTTTTAATTCATCAGCGGCTCTTTTAAGCAAAGTGTTTTTATATACCTTTATTTCAGAATCAACATCTTTAAGTTCTCTTCTTAGATTACTTAATTCTTCAACAGTCATTCCTTGATATTGGAATATAATAACAGATTCACTTGATTTAAGTTTGTTAATAATTTCATCAACAACTTGTTTCTTTTGTTCAAGAATTTTTGTGCTTGCCATTTTTCCTCCTTTTTATATTAGAAAAGCTTCCATTGGGAAGCTCAAAAAGTTTTAAGTTCCCCTCGGTAGGACTTATATTCTGCCTACTGTCTACGGATTTGCTTTTTCTAAAACGTATTATATTATAATATTAATTAAATGTCAAAGCTATTTTTATCTACTTTAATACCAGGACCCATTGTAGTTGAAATAGTAATATTTTGAATAAATATTCCTTTAACAGTACTTGGTTTAGCTTTAGCAATAGTTGTAATAACATACTTTAAGTTTTCTGCTAAATTTTCTTCTGTAAAAGACACTTTACCAATTATAGTATGAATATTACCAAATTTATCATTTTTATATGTTACCATACCTTTTTTGATATCTTCAACAATTGCTCCAACTTTGGTAGTTACTGTACCAGTTTTAGGATTAGGCATTAAATTTCTTGGTCCAAGAATATTACCTATTTTTCCTACTTCAGGCATCATATCCGGAGTAGCTACTACAACATCAAATCCAAACCAATTTTCGTTTTTAATTTTATCGATCATATCTTGATCACCCACAAAATCAGCTCCGGCCTTTCTAGCTTCATCAGCAAAAGTACCTTTAGCTATAACTAAAACTTTTTTGGTTTTACCAGACCCAAAAGGCAAAGATAATGAACCTTTCATTTGTTGATCTGATTTTTTTGCATCAATGTTTAATTTAATAGCTACTTCAACACTACTATCAAATTTAGTAACAGAAGTTTCTTTAACTAACTTAATTGCATCTTCTAAACAATAAAGTTTGTTTTTATCAACATTTTTAGATGCTTCCACATATTTTTTTCCGTATTTTTTCAAATTTTTACCTCCTTAACTGTGGTTAATTAAGCGGACATTTTATAAATTAATTTTAATTTTCTTCTTTTTCAGCTTCTTCATCATCGTGCGTAGGAACTTCAACACTTGAAGCTTCTGCCATTTCCTTAGCTTCTGCTTCTAACTCAGCAAGTTCTGCATCACGTTTTGCTTGTTCTTTTTCTTCTTCAGCTGCTTCTTTGGCTTGTTCAGCAAGTTCTGCATCATTAACACCTTCAATAGCAATACCCATGTTTCTAGCTGTACCTTCTATTTGTTTCATTGCTGATTCAACATCATAAGCATTCAAATCTGGCATTTTTTCTTCTGCAATGGCTTTTAAATCTTTTTTTGAAATAGTGGCAACAATTTCATTAGCGCCTTTTTTACTACCTTTATTAATTTTTGCAGCTTTCTTTAATAAAAATGCAGCTGGTGCTGTTTTTAAAACAAATTCAAAACTACGATCATCATAAATAGTAATTTCGCATGGTACTACATCACCCATTTTATCACGAGTTGCTTCATTAAATTTTGTACAAAATTCACCCAAATTAATTCCAGCAGGTCCTAATACAGTTCCAACTGGTGGAGCAGGTGTTGCTTTACCAGCTTCTATTTGTAACTTAATTTTCTTTACGACTTCTTTAGCCACGAAAACACCTCCTATAATTTTTTTTTCGCGTAAGTGGTAATGGGCAAGTCCGCAATATATCCCTGCCACTTAACAAATTATATTAAAAATATAAACTTGCAATTATGATAGTAACATAAATTTATTAAATTTACAATAATTTTACGAGTTTTTAAATATTTTTTTATGATTATATCACCTTTTATTAAAAATTATTGGAACAAATTTTAAAATATGGTAATATTAAATAAAGGTAAGGAGGAATTATATGTCAAAATTTTTTAACCAAAGGGTTAAAGGTTCATCTAGTAATTTAATAAAAATGTTAATAATTGGTGGTGTTTTCGTTTTTATTTTGATTATAAGTTTGATTATCCTTTTAGTTGTTAATAAAGACGATTCTCCTGATCCAATAATATCTATGAGAGAAAAAGTAACAATTGAAATAAACTCAGAACTACCTGATAAAGAATTATTTTTTGCAGAGCTACAAAATGTAAATTCTAATGATATTAAAATTTCTTTTGATAATGTGGATATATCTAAAATTGGTAGTTATCCAATTGAAATAACATTATATAACAAAAATTATTCATCTATGTTGGAAGTAATAGATTCTAAAAGCCCAAATTTAAAAACTAAAAATTATCAAATTAACATTGGTGAAAAATATGACGCTGAAGATTTTGTAGATACATGTACTGATAATAGCAAAGAAGATTGTAACATCAAATTTTATAATCAAGCTAAAGACCAACAAGGTAATATTATAGATTATAGCTCATATACTGAAGAAGGAAGTTATAAGGTAGAAATTGTTGCTGAAGATTCATCTGGAAATCAAACTACCCCAACTGAAGCAACATTAATAATTGGCTCTGGTTTAGGAAATTCAACAGTATGTAATTATGGTAATGGAGAATATGATACTAATTCATACATTTTAGGAGTTAATGTAACTCAAAATAATTGTGCATTAGACTTAAATTTATATCAAAATGCAGATATTTCTAAGCCAGCATATGATTTAGCTACCAATGACACAAAAAAATTAAATAAAGAAATTAATAAATTGAATTTAGATGGAAACATTTACGAAAAAGATGTTCATCAATTAGTTACACCAGTTTTAAATTCATCAGGAACTGGTTTAGTTGGATATACTGTTCATATTGAATTAAATATGGTTTATAATGATGGTTCAAAAGAAACCGTAGCTAGTTATTATATTGATACTAATGGCAAAAGAATTTATAGTATTAATAAATATAATTTAGATTAAAAAACATACAAAATTTTTAAACATTTATGTTTTGTTTGTTAAACATGGTTAACATTACAACAAAAAATGTTCATATCATACACTGATATGAACATTTTTGTAATACTCTAATTTATTTTTTACGAGAAAACACTACTAATAATGCAAAGCCTAAAATTATAGCGCCAAATATTATTCCAACTATAGCGCCATCACTTAATCCTGCTTTAGGAACCTCACCATCTAAACCAACTACTTCGAAATCCAATTCATCGCAAGCTTCTTTCAAAGTATTAGGATTAACATTTAAATTTTGGTCTGCAATAATATTTTTTACTATATCTTCATAATTTTCATCTTGATAAGCATTTAATGCTGCTTCTATAACTTCAGTACCATCTTCACCGAAGCCTAGCTTTTCAAAACTATTTCCAACAACAATATATGGAACATGTCCAACATCATCATTGCCCATATATTCCTTAGCAGATTGCATTAATTCATAATTATCTTGGTCATTTACTTCATATGTAACAATTTCAAAATAATCTTTATATTTATAATAGTTTTCAGCAAAATACTCTAAGAAATCATGACAATGTGGGCAAGTATCAGCACGAAACAAATAAACTACAACCTTTTCATGGTCAGTTATTGCTGGTAGTTCAATTTCTGCTTTAACATTGGCCATTATCATAATGCTGAAAGCCACAAAAATAGCTAATAATATTTTTTTCATTTTTCCTCCCTATCGTCCATTATACTTATTTTGTCATTATTTGTAAAGTTTTTTGTCACAATATATTTAGTATGTAATTCAACATTTTTTTTATTTATATAATAATCATAAGCATCTTGAATTTCTGGATTCATATAACTTTCTTTAATTAGTAATTTACTATCATCAACATACATATTTTCAATTCTTTTTTTTCTAAATTCTGGCAAATCTTTTATAGATACTAAAGGTTGACCACCACCACCAATACATCCACCAGGGCAGCTCATTACTTCTATAAAATCATAAGATTTAAGCTTAGCAAAATTCTTTTTCACATTAGTTAATTTACTTATAACAGCAATTTTTATTTTAAATTCCTTCAAGTCCACTTCGGCTTCCTTAAAATCATGTTCGCCACGTATTTCGTTAAAAGAATAAAATTTTGCAGGAGCTTTTTCTTTATTAATCATATAATATGCTGTTCTCAAAATGGATTCCATAACTCCACCAGAAACTCCAAAAATTAGTCCTCCTCCACTACCTTTTCCTAATAATTTATCAAACTTTTTATTTTCTAATTCATTAAAATTTATACCTAATTCTTTAATCATTAATATCAATTCATTAGTTGTTATAACAATATCAGTGTCTGGATATAATGTTCTTTCATATTTTTTAGAGATACACGGCGTTAAAGAAACGGCTTTTATTTTATCTTTATCAATGCTATACATATCAGCAAAATAAGTTTTAATCATAGCCCCTTGCATCGCAATTGGACTTTTACAAGTACTAATATTATTTAAAATATTAGGATAATATTTTTCCGCATATAAAACCCAAGAAGGGCAACAGCTAGTAAACATAGGTACTTTATTTTGCCTTTTTCTTTCTATTAATTCATTTGCTTCTTCCATTATTGTTAAATCTGCTCCAAAAGTTGCATCAAAAACATAATCAAAGCCAATTTCTTTTAATGCACTTACAAGTTTTTCTTCCAAAAATGAACCAGGCTCAAATCCAAATGCATCGCCAATAGCAACTCTTACTGCGGGAGCAACAAAAACAACTACAGTATAATCGGTATCTTTTATGTAATTTAATACTTTATGATAATCATAGTTAGGAACTAAAGCACCAGTTGGACAAGTTAATATACATTGTCCACAGTTAATACAATCATTTTCAAAATCATTATTTTGCTTACATGTTTTTAAGCACATTCCACAATTAATACATTTTTCTTCTATTCTTTTTAAACACACATTTTCATTTTTTACTTCAACTCTATTCATTATTCTATTCTCGTAAGCATTTTATACATTTTTACTAATCTTACTAATATCTCCTTTTCATCTATTTTTATTTCATTTGTAGCAATTAATGTGGCTAATCCATTTGCATAAAGCCACATATTCATAAATAATATTTTTGCTTCTTCAAAAGTATATCCATGTTTATTAACTAAATTAATAATTGTAGATTGATTCCATTTTTCATCTAAAACATTTTCAATACTTTTCCACTTTAAATTATTACTTAAAAACAAACTGATAAATAAATTTTTATATTCCTGAGCAAATTCAACATAGGCTATACATAAAGTTATCAATGCCTTCTTACTATCAATTCTACTTGTTAAAAATGCATCATATTGTTTCGATATTTCCTTATATATATCTTCTTTAATTTCTTCCATATTTTTATAAATCCTGTACAATGGTTTTGTTGAAACGCTTAATGCTTTAGCTAAACTTCTAGCATTAATACTGTCCCAACCAAAATCATTAACCATTTTAACAGCAACTTTAACTATGTGATCTTTGGATATTTCTACTATTGCAGGCATATGAATATCCCTCCTTATCTATTGGTAACTTACGTTTCTATTTTATCATAAATTATCATCAAAAAGAAGTATTTGGATGTATTTTTTTTATATTATCCTTTGACTAATGAAAGAATTTGATATATTATTATAATGGAAAGGAGAATAAAATGGAAAAGAAATGCTTTAAAATTTTTATGTGTTGTATAACAAGTTTCTTAGTAGTAATTGCAAATGTTTGTGCTAGTACTGATGCATCAGATTATGAGATAGCTTATGGTTATAGTAAAGGAACTACTTGTGGTATTGGTATAAATAATGGCGAAACTCAAAAATTAACAAATTTTACTTGTGAAAGAAATCCTAGCGGAGCTGAAATACTACAAGCAACATATAGCAAAAATGCTGATGGCGATATTCTTACTTTTGAAAAAGATGCCAAAATTTACAACTATGGCGGAGCTGAAAGTAGTAGTAAAATTATAGTAAATGGTAATAATGCTATTCAACTACTAGAAAATCAAAATTATACTATAGCTGGCAATGGAACTTTAATGGTTAGTAAATATCAAGCATATGAACAATTAACTAACAATGAAGGAAATCCATTATTTGAAGTATTTTATGACAATGGTCTAACTGCTAGTGGAACACCTAATAGTATACATTTAAAAGATGAAGATGGTAATTATTTACTAGTTACATCAAAAGAAGAATTGGCTAGTATATTTGAAAATATTAAAGCCTATAATCCCGAATTAAGTGATGCAACATATAATGAAGAAAATATTAGTTTTTTACAAAAACACATGGGTATGGTAGAACATAATATTAATGAATCTTGGGTTAAAGAACATATTACTACAGATTTGAATGTATTTTATAATGAAGATGGCACAGTTACTTTTAGTAGTGTTGGTAGTACATTAGAATATGAAAATGTAATATTTGAATCAAAATCTATACTTGATAAAAATTACAAATTAGATGTTATTGATACATTAAAAAATGCAACTGATGAATTAAAAGATGCAATCAAAAAAGCAAGTAAAGATTTAATTGCTTTATACGATATTTCTGTAGTTGATGTAAATAATAATATTGTTCCTATGAAAGATGGTTCATTTACTATTAAAATTAAACTTACTGATACTATGAAAAAATATAACAATTTAACAGTAGCTTACATTTTAGATAGTAAAATAGTTGAAACATTTGATACTACCAACGATGGAGAATATGTAACATTTAATACAACCCACTTAAGTGAATATGCTATTTTAGGTTCATACGATAATAATAGCGAAACGATTGAAAATCCAAGTACTGGAGATAATATAATTAGTAATATTACTATTTTAAGCTTGTCAATCGTTGGTATAGGATTCTTAATATATGCTTTAAAAAAAGGGAAATGTAACAACTAATTTTCCAATGAAAAACACAAATAAGTGCATATAGTCTTATTTGTGTTTTTTTTATTAAAAATTATCATAGTAATTATGTCTTTTAGAATTATCTATATAACCCATTATTTGATTAATATTAACATTTTCTACACTTTTAAAAATATTGTATTCCACAAATTTATTATTTTCCTTTAGTTTTTTTATTAGTTCTTTTATTTCTGCTCTTTTAGATTCATCTTTTTTTAATGGGCATGCACAATTAATAAATTCTAAATTATTATATTTAAGCCAATTAATAATTGCTGATTCACGAACTAAATATAAAGGTCTAATAAGTTCCATTCCATCAAAATTTGTACTTTTAATTTTAGGTAACATTGATACTATTTCGCCATTATATAAAATACTTAGCATAATTGTTTCAATAACATCATTAAAATGGTGACCTAAAGCAATTTTATTACATCCTAATTTTTGAGCTAAGCTATATAAATTTCCTCGACGCATTCTCGCACACATATAACAAGGAGACTTTATATTCATAGATTCTAAAGAATTAAAAATATTACTTTCATAAATCCGTATTGGTATTTCTAATAATTCAGCATTTTTCTTAACTTTCTTTAAATTTTCTTTACTATATCCTGGATCCATTACTATAAATTCTAAATCAAATTTTATTTTTCCATGTTTTTTTATTTCTTGCATACATTTTGCAAGCAAAAAAGAATCTTTTCCTCCACTAATGCATACTGCAATTTTATCATCATTACTAATTAGATTATACTTTGTTACTGCTTTAGTAAATTGTCGCCATATATCTTTACGATATGTTTTAATAATACTTCTTTCTACTTCTTTAGCTTTCATTGTCATCACCAACAAAGCTATTATGCAAAAAAATTAATATTTTGTCAATTTATATTTAAGCATATAAAAAAGAACTAATATTTTTTAGTTCTTAAATTAATATATTGTAGCTCTTTACTTTTAGCAAATCGTTCTCTTATATCTTTATTTTCTATATAAACATTTCCTAATTCATTAAATAATTCAAATGCATGCGCATATTCATGAATATTAATATACATACATTGTTCATCCAAAAATTCCGGAACAAGTAGATAAAAATCAATTAATACATTGTTTACATCAACCTGTGGAAAACAACCCCAACCAAAATCTTTAACTGGATATCTTTTTACTTTGCCTTTAATAAATTCCAAAAACTTTTTATTTCCAATATTTAATTCTATTAATAAATTATTAAATTGTTCTTCAGTAATCATTATTCTTCTATATCAAAGTTATTATTTTTTATGTGTTCGATAAATCTTTCTTTAAATGTTTGTAAGTCTTTTTGTTCAAGTGTTTTATTATCACTACCTAAAATATATCTAATTGTATATTTATTTTTATATATACCAATCAATGAAAATGACTTTATCAATTTACTTTTAAAATCAGAGACAACATTTTTTAAAATTTCATATTTAATATTTTCAGGCAAAATAATTGTATAATCTAAGGAAACAATAGGATATTTACTTACTTCAGTAGCTACTTTAGCTTTTACATCTAAGTTGACATATTTATCAAAATCTATATCAATGCAAACTACTACTTTCTTTTTACATAATTTATTAGTTGATTTTTTGTTTAAAACATTTAATTGTCCAATTCTTATATTATTTACACAAATTATTTTTCCTAAATCAACATCATAATATTCTTTTTCATTAACACTATTTAAAAATTCTACACTTTGATTTTTTAAAACTTTAAAAATATATTTGACAATGTCTTTCGCTTTTAAATAAATAGTTTCAATTTTATTTTCATCATTTGCTAGAATTATGCTCAGCATTCTTTTATTCACATTATTTTCAATTATAGTTCCAATTTCAAATATTTCAAATTGTGAATAATTTTTAAAATTAGTATCCACAATATTCATTAAAGAAAAACTTAAATCATCTCTAAGAATATTATTTTCACTTTTTCCAATTAATTTTACTCCATCTTTAAATACATTTAATTTTTTTAACATTTCTGTGTCATACCAAATATAGCTATTAACTTCGTGCATATCATATTTAGATGCCAACAAGTATTTAACTTCATATTCTTGATTATAAACAGTTTCATGTTCTTTAATAGTTAAATCTAATTTTAATGGTTTTGGTTCAAAATTTTCAAGACCATACATTCTTACAATTTCTTCAATTAAATCCTGTTCAATTTTAATATCTTTAGTAGCCCTATAAGTAGGAACTATTACTTCAAAATATTCTTTGTGTATTGTAATTTCAAAACCTAATTTTTCTAAAATATTTTTTACTTCATTGTCATCTAAATTTCTTCCCATATATGTATTTAATACATCTTT
Source organism: uncultured Bacilli bacterium (assembly GCA_944363795.1). Classification (GTDB taxonomy): domain Bacteria; phylum Bacillota_I; class Bacilli_A; order RF39; family UBA660; genus Onthocola_B. Next base: position 14,264 of record CALVVG010000009.1, read on the forward strand.
ATGTAATTTAATAGACCCTTTTTGAAGTTTTTGTGGATAAATATCAGTCATATTTGAACTTATAACCAAATTTGGATTTTCTCGTTTTAATAAATACACTAATCTTTTTATTGCAAGGTCAGTCATATTAGGATCTAACGATTTTTCATATCTGGCACTAGCTTCTGTTCGCAATCCCAATGCAACTGCTGTTTTTCTAATTGAACCTGCATTAAAATTAGCACTTTCTAAAAAAATCGAGTCAGTATCATTAAGAATTTCGCTATCTAAACCTCCCATAATACCTGCAATTCCAAAATATTTATCTTCATTTTTTATCATTAACATATTTTTTGTTAATTTACGTTCCACACCATCTAGTGTAATATATGTATCATTATCATTTGCTAAACCTACTTCAATTTTTTTGACAACTCGTGAATCAAAAGCATGCATCGGCTGACCTAGTTCTAACATTAAATAATTTGTTAAATCAACAAATAAAGAAATAGAACGCATTCCCACATAATATAAAAATACTTGCATATCTAAAGGTGTTTTATTATTTTTTAGATTATCAAGTTTTAATCCTGTATAACGATAACATAATTCGGGATTTTTAATAACAATTTGTAAATCTTCTTTATCATTTTTTATTTCTTCTATATCTAATGGTAATAATTCATGATTTGTAATAGCGGCAATTTCCCGGGCAATTCCATAATGTCCCCATAAATCTGGACGATTTGTTAGTGACTTATTATCAATTTCCACAATTATATCATTAATAGGCAAATATTCTTTAATATCCATTCCTACTACTGCATCATTCGGTAATTCTATTATTCCATCATGGTTATCACTAATACCTAATTCTTTACCACTACAACACATACCATTAGATAATATGCCCCTTAAAGGTCGAGCTTTTATTTCCATACCATCTATATGGCCTCCAACTTTAATATATGCGGTCTTTAACCCTACTCTAACATTTGGGGCTCCACAAACAACTTGAATTAATTCTTTTTCACCACAATCTACCATCAAAACATGCATGTGATCACTATCAGGATGTTTTTTACATTCTTTGATTTCAGCAATAACTACGTTATCAATATTATTACCCATTTTTTTAACATTTTCAACTTCTGCTGTTCTAATTGTAAAAGTATTCCAAATATTTTCCCAGTCTATATCTGAGCTATTTTTTATATAACTTTTTAATTTATTACAAGATATTAACATTAAAACACTTCCTTTTCTATTTTATATCAAAATTTTTAAGATATCGTATATCACCAGAATTTAAAACGCGTATATCGTTTATCTTATATTTCATCATAGCTAATCTGGTTAATCCTATTCCAAAAGCAAAACCCGTATATTGTTCTGAATCAATTCCACCTGCTCGTAAAACATTTGGATGGACCATACCACAACCAATTAATTCTATCCAACCACTATTTTTACAAGTTGGGCATCCTTTTCCACCACAAATTACACAACTCATATCCATTTCATAACTTGGTTCAGTAAAAGGAAAGAATCCTGGACGCAATCTTACTTTTATATTAGTATGAAAAACCTCTTTTAATAATTCTTGCATAACATACATTAAATTTTCAATAGATATATTTTTATCAATTACCATACCTTCAATTTGAAAAAATGTGTTTTCATGATTAGCATCCAAATCTTCATTACGAAATGTTCTACCTGGTGCACAAATACGTAATGGAGCTCCATAATTTTCCATTCCTCTAATTTGATTATCACTTGTTTGGGTTCTAAGTAACATTCCATTATCAAGATAATAAGTATCTTGCATATCACGTGCCGGATGATCTTTTGGAACATTTAAGGCCTCAAAATTATAATATTCGGATTCCATTTCTGGACCACTTACTACAGTAAATCCCATCTTCTTTAAACAATCAGTAACTTCTTTAGCAACTATTGTTACCGGATGTAAAGATCCATTATTTACATCATAATCAATTGTATCATCAAAACTAATGTTAACTTTGCTATCTAAATTTTCTATTTTTTCATTTACTTCTTGTTCCATTTGTTTTTTTGTATTATTAATTACACTTCCATATAATCTTTTATCTTCAACACTCATATTTTTTAATTCTGACAGTATTTCTGACAAACGGCTTTTTTTCCCAAGATATTTTGATTTTAAATTCAATACATCAAATTCTTTAGTACATTTGTCTAATTCATTTTTTAAGCTAACTAATAAATTTTCTAATTCTTTTTCCATAATCTCCTCCTAAAAAAATAAAATTCATAAACTAATTTAAGGACGAGTTTTACCCGCGGTACCACCTTAGTTTATGAACTTTAATTCATACTCTTTATAACGATAAGGGATTTCTCCCAAAAGCATTCATCAAGCGAAATTCATTTTATTATAATAATTAAAATATTCTCAGCTACATATTTTATCTCTGTAAAAATTCATTAATAAAACTACTTAATTTGAATCACTATGCTTTTTTAGAATTTACTTTTAACCAGTTTTTACCTTCAACTATTCTTGCAACTAGCATTGCACTTGCACTATCACCAGTAACATTTAGCAAAGTAGCCGGTGCATCTATTATTGTAGCAATAATTGTTAAAATTGGCAAGGCCTCAATTGGATAATTTAACATTGAAATGATTAACATCTCAGATATTGTACCACCACCAATTGGTACTGCAGTAACCAAAAGTGTTGCAATCAAAGCCACCCCAATTATCAACATAATATTACCAAAATTATTAACATTTGTTCCAAATAAACTAATTAAAAACATTATTTTAAATACACTTCCAATTGATGAACCATCTTTATGAAAACTAGTTCCTAAAGAAATTGTAGTTTCGGCAATATCTTTTGGTACCCCAATTTTTTTTGTACATTCAATATTCACAGGAACACTGGCTGCCGATGAACATGTACCTAATGCTGTTAGAGCTGATGGTATAATATTTTTCCAAAATAATTTAACTCCATTTTTTTTGGCTGCTACAAATGCATAAATAGTATAAAAAATTAACATAAATAATAAACTAACTAATAAATAAACAATAAAAGTTTTTAAAAAACCTATTGCTATGACTCCACCAATGGATCCAATCAAAGCTGCAAAATAACAACCCAACCCAATTGGAGCATAATACATAATTATTTCGATAAATTTATATATTATTTCACTAAGCGAATCAAATAATTCTGCTACTTTTTTTCCCTTTTCACCACTTTTATTTATAGCGATGCCAAATAGTATTGCTATCACAATTAAAGCAATTAAATTGTCTGTAGATAACAAGTTAATAAATTTATCTGTTGATAATACATTCACTGTTCTTTCTAATAGATTTAATTCTATATCTTCAGTAACATTACCATCAAAAATTTCTTTAATTTGATTAGTATCTTTTGAATTAACTAAATTAATAGATCTAGTTGATATAAAACCAACCATTACTGCAATAATAGATGTTATTAAAAATATTATAATTGTACTTATTAATATTTTACTTAATCTTTTTGGTTGCTTCATTTTAGCAATAGATGAAGTAATTGTAAAAAATATCAAAGGAATAATTATAACTAATAATAAATTTAAAAATAAATCTCCCAATGGCTTTACTATTGTGGCTTTTTCCTTAAAAATCAAACCACAAACAGTTCCTACAATAACAAGTAAAATTAAAATTATTGTACTTTTATAATTTTTTAAAAATTTTTTCATAAACGCTCCTTTATTTAAATATATTATAAACTAAAAATAAATTTTACACAAATTAAAATTAAAAGTATTTACTTTATATTATAAATAAAAAAATTAGATGATTTTATTTTAATTTTGGTAAATCATCTAATTCAATATCGTCATCAGTTCGTTCAAATAAAGGTTTTAATTTTAATATATTTTCATTATTATTATTATTATTATTATTATTATTATTATTATCTATAATAAAAGATGTTTTTTTGTCTTTAACCAAGCTATTAAAAATATTTTGTTGATTATCCAATTCATTATGTTTAATTTCAACATTCTTCATTTTATTAGAAATATTATTTTGACTCATTTCTATTTCATTAACCATTTTAGGTTGGCCTTTATTCTTTATAAATCTAATCAAAGCTTTTAATAAAATATATAAAGCAGGAATTAAAATTAAACATAGCCATCCCATACTACTAGCTAAGAAAGTTTGAACTCTTCCAAGCTGAGGAATTTTTAAAGCTACTTTACCAATAACTTTTTCAAATGGCACAATCCCATCGTCCTCAACTGGATTAAAATCTCCTTTAGTCTGGTAACTAAAGTTACCATTTTTATCTTTAATGATTGAAATCACTCGGTGGGTAATTGGTCTTCCTTTTGCTGCAGGTAAATCTGAGTAAAATGTAATAACATCTCCAATTTCAATTTCCTCTGGATTATCAACACGCATATCAATTACTACATCATAAACATTTATATTTGGTGTCATACTACCACTTATAATCGTATATAAAGAAAACTTTGGCTCTGTTTTACTTCTACCTGATGCATAAATTCTTGTAGCTATAAAATAATACATTAAAAAAGCAGCACAAATTAAAAGCAAAACAAAAATTGTCCAACTTATAACAGTTGATACATACTTTAATATCGTTCGGAACATATAATTTTGTTTTGCTTTTAATTCCATAGCAACATCCCTATTCTTTTTTATTATAACCAAATATTCGACAAATAGCAACATTTGATGACAATTAATAAGTAAAATAATAGACAATTATTGGCAATTTAAAAATTAAAGATTCATGAAATTATCATTTATTAAATATAATTTATGGAATAAGCCTTTACTTTTAGCTTATTTTATATTAAAATTAATACATATGGAACCGTAGCCAAGTGGCTAAGGCATAGGTCTGCAACACCTTGATCGCCGGTTCAAATCCGGCCGGTTCCTCCAATAAAAAAAAAAGAGTTAATTTTTGACTCTTTTTATTTTTTAAAACACCAATAATTCTTATAAAGTTATTAAAATAATTGCTATAAACATAATAATATAAAAACTAAAATTCTAATATATTTAATTTTTTACACATTAAATTATATCCAGTCATTATTTTTGAAAAATTAAATATTTTCTTTTTACCAACATACACTTTAATTTCTCCGTTTAGTTTATCTAAAGTATTGGCAACTTTGGTTATATCAGAAAAATTATAAGATCTTTCTTTTTTCAAAAAGGCTTTTATTAAAATTGTATCATTACGAACAGTAACTTTATACTGACTATAAACAACGGCAATAGTTAAAAATATTAAAGCAATCCCAATAAAAATAGGATATACTACAAAAGGATCACTATCTTTCACAATATAAGGATAAAGCCAAATCGAAAATCCTATAGTAAATACAGTAAAGAAAAGACACATACCAATTATATATGGTGGATATTTAATTTCAAAGTTATCTAATAGCATTTTTTTATTTTTTTTATTTGCACTCAATTGAGCCATTGTAAACAAAATCCCACAAACAATAAAAGTGATAATCATAATAATAATATTTTCTAAATCCATATCTTTTAACTCCTTATAATATTACAAATTCATTATAATAATTTTTTTGTATATAAGCAATAAAATTTGAGAATGATTGGCAAAGTAACTAAATATTTTTTTAATAATATAGTAAATGGAACAAATATTGAATTAAAATTAGTGATCTAAAAAACTTTTAACTAGATATGTTAAATTTATAACATCTATTTCTGATTGTTATTAATAAGTTAACCTCATCAGCATTTAAAATATCATTAGTTGTTTGCAAAACTAGCTTATCTTTTAAGTTTGTTGTGGTAACATTTTTTAATGATGCTACATAAGTATTATTATCAATTGTATATTCTATAGAAGCAAAGGCATTAATAAAATCAGTTATATTTTTTATATTTTTATAAGATCCTTTTTCACTATCAATATTTAAATCATAATCCAATATTATTAAAGTTTGTTTTAAGGCATTTAAATTATCTATTACTATTAAATCTGTATAAGTTTTACATTCTTCTCTATAACATTTTTCATACTTATACTCATATCTTGAATCAAAAACTGAACTTTTTATATTTAACGTAGTATTTCCTAAAAATGTGCTTGAAAATGATACAGTTTCATTTAATTTAGAATTTCTAACTACACTAACATCATAATATTTATCTGGTCTTAATTTTACATTAATTGTTTTAGCCAAAAATTTTTCACTTTTTGTTGAAGATCCATTATATATTTTTAAGTTATAATTGTTCTTTACTTGACTTTTTTCTAACATATAAGGAATTATATAAACTACTGTTTCACCAGGTGCAAATACATCATTCATAAAAGGATCTCCATAGTCAATAAAATAATTTCCAATATCAAGAGACGGATATATATATTTACTACCAATATAAATTTTTAAATTGTTATAATCTAATTTCTTATTATTATTGGAATTATTAGTTATTTCAAATTTTAAAACAAGATAATAATCATCTTGATATATTTTATTGCCAGATAAACTAACATTAGTTAACATGCTATCGACAACTTTAATTGTAAAAGAATTATAATTAAATGCTTCATTTTCATTATAAGTATATTTTAATTTTTCATAGCTTTTAAAAATCAAAAAACCTGTAATAACTATTACAACACTACCAACTATATAAAATATGATTTTATTTTCTAAATAGTAATAATAAAATTCTCTAATAAATCTGCGAATAATTCTTTCTGCCTTATATGTTTTAAAATTTAAATTTAATTCTATTTCTTCAGAATCAGATTCTGTTATTTCTAATTCTTTTAAATCATTTTTAAAATCAAATTGCTTAACATTAAATCCTAAAGCTCTAATACCTATCATAACAATATATATTATTTGAGGATAATAAACTATTCTGGCAATATCTCGATAAGTTCTTGCTTCTGCTGTTGACCACAAGCCATTGCTTAAATCATTAATTAAATAAGAAGAAACTATTACAAATATAAAAAGAATTATATAATAAATTATAGCAAATAAATACATTTTATTAGGCTTTTTTTTAACTTTTAATAATATATAAATTGCTAATATAATTATAAAAGCTAAAAATATCGAAACATATGTTATCCAAGATATATAAGAAGAAGCCATATTATCGATAACAGTTACTGAATATCCATTGTTTATATAAGCCACAAAAAAATCCAATATGCTTTTTGTGTTAATGGCAATATAAATAGTTAGTATTGTCAAAATAACATGTATTAAGCGGAAATTTTTAATCAAAAAACCATATGGCTTTTTTAATATCATATTATCGCTCCTTTATATTTACTATATATATATTATAGACTATTAAATCAAATTTTTAAAGTATCATTTTACAATATGGATAGTATAAAAAAATATGATCCTAAGACCATATCTTTATCTCTTAGTTACTAATATTTGATCTTTTAATAAATATATTGTATCGTTTTGATTTAATAGATCTTTTTTAGATATTTTAAACATATTAGCAACTGTATCTAGAGTATCTCCTTCGGCAGTAATATAATAACTATAACCACTTTTAGGAATCAATATTTCTTGATTAGGATAAATATAATCATCCATATTAAGTCCATTTAAACTAGCTAATAGTGTTGGATTAATATTATATTTTTGAGCTATTTGATAAAGAGAATCACCTTTTTCGATTGTATAAGTATTAAAATATTTTTCTTTACCTTTTGGTACAATTATATCCATACCTGCTCTTAATTCATCAGCAAAATATATATTATTGATATCCATTATAATTTCTGGCGTTGTATTAAATTTATCCGCAATGCTTTTTAAATTATCATTCAATTGAATTTTATACTTATCATACATTTATTATCACTCCTAATAATAAAGTATGTATTTTATGTTATTTGGTTAATCAAATATAAAAATCATATTTTGATTATTAAAATTCCATTCTGAGTATTGCATTAAAGCTTGCAAATTATTGTATGGATCATATTTATATAAAATATCATTTGCTATAAAATAAACTTCCAATTCTTTACTAGCAACTATTTGAGATACTACTAAATTAGTTACTTTAAATTTAAAATTATTGTATTCTAAATATAAATTACCAGTGTTTAAAACATATTCATAATATTTTTCTTCACTAAATTTTGGCTGATCATTTTTTAATGTTTGAATGGATACATCCTTCCATATTCCATCTATTAATATTTTGTTTTGTGCTTTATAAATTTCTTTTTTTGGCAAATCAATATAATATAATTGTTCTTCTTTTTTATCAAAAATATAAATTTTATCTTGATCATTTCCTAGAAAATAACTATCAAAATAAATTTCAAATCTTAAATCAATTTTTTCAATTTTACCATTATTTACATTAATTAAATAAAATTTATCAAATTTATAATTTTGATCGTAATCAGGTATTAAAAAATAATTTTTGTATATATAAAATAAATTAATATTGTATATGTCTTTATCAAATAATTCTAATTTCTTATTTTGGGAATTAAGCAGTATAAATTCATTATAATTCCACAATAAATATTTTTTGCTATCCAAATTACCAATATTTATATTTTCAAATGAAGTCTTTTTGAAAAAACTAACATTTTTTAATTCACTAAAATATTCTTTATTATTATTACATATAGAATATAATTTTATTCCTTGAGTTTGAAAATCTAAACAAGTAGAATCTCCATCATGGATAATTTCAATATTCTTAATCAATTTTCTTTTATTAGTATATTTATCTAATGAAAGCAATTTAAATTCTATATCATCATAATTAAGAGTAAAATAATAAAGTTCTTTTTTTCGATTATATTCTTCTGATACATCAATATTATTTATTTTATACCTTAGTTGATAATCTGTTGGTTTATAATATATATAAATAAATATTATAAATAAAGATATAAATATAATAATGAATAATACATGTTTTTGAAAATTGTTACTTCGTTTCATGATTATATTTTTGCTTTGCTGCCATCATCATTTCTGTAATATTAGTTTCTATTTCATCTAATCCTGATTTAGGAATATTAGCAATGACAACTTCTTCTTTTACCGTATCTATTGTAACTTTTCCCCATAAAAGACCTTGATAAACTAATAAATCATTATATAAATCCGGAGTAATAGAACTTAAAAAATATCCAAATACTACTCTTTTTTGACCAATCAAAATTCTTTTATTTGTTATTGCTACAACACAGCTAAAAAATAATTCATAAAATTTACTATTTTTTTGACCACAAAATACAAATAATACTTCTTCACCAGGATTTAAATGCTTATCTATAACATCACAATGTTTTTTTATTCGCCATGCTACACCACCAGGATGTCTTCTTTTGAAATCCAAAGCCTTTGAATATACTGCATTCATTCTTAATCACCTATTATTATTTTATAAAATTTTTCATAGTTTAGCAATATTAGTTTACATAGTCTTTATAAATCCAACGATTTTTATTAATCTTTATCCAGTTATTTTTGGTTTCCATTATTGCAACAGTAGTTCCTTTAGGTAATGGTGATTGTTCTTTTAAAATATTTCCTCCAGGAGACTTACGAACATTTAATAAATTGGCAGTGGTCATTTTCGTTTCATAATAATTATTTGGTATACTTTTTGTTATATTGTTACTAGAAATATATTCTTTATCACTTATTTTAGCCCAATTATTAACAATTTCTTTTATCTTAACTTTGCTATGTTTAGGTAACGTATTTATCGCATTAAATTTAGTACTAGGACCAAGGCGAACATTTAATGATTCTGCAGTTGTATAATAATAATTGTCTTCAATTATATCTGAATACAAATCTATAAACTTTAATCCACCACTATTTTTAATAGTTGTAAAGGTATTATCAATAAAAAATGAATCTTCCGGTCTAACAGCACCACCAGTTGTACTTATAACCCAAATACCATTTGAATTTTTAACCCAGCCACCATCCGTCATTTTTCCTCGACCAACAACAATATGAAAATGTTCTCCTGTAGCATAACCATCTTTTCCTTCTAAAGCAATTATCTCTTTACGACTAAATTTTTGACCTATTTTTAATTTATTTAACTCCTTATCTTCTATATGACCAATCATTATAGTTATATAATCAACAAACGTAGGAGTTATAACAGGAGATGTTGATTCTATCCACAGCACATTTGTTGAACTGGTTCCAACACCATATATTTTTTTTACTTCCATTTCATTACATGGACAATAAAAATATCCATTTGCTCCACTTTTCCCACAATTATCATCAATGGGGTAATCTTTCGGAGTACCAATTGTATGTCTAGAATGAGAAAAATCATTTTTATATGTTTGAGTTATATTCATTATTTTGATTGGATAAATTAAATAATTCATACTACACTTCCTTTCATTATAAATTATTCTGGATACAAAAAAAAAGAAGCCATGTTTGTCCAGCTTCTAATTTATTTTTTCAAATTGAGAATTATAAAGATTTGCATAAAATCCATTTTGCTTCATTAATTCTTCATGATTTCCTTGTTCAATTATATTTCCTTCATTCATAACCAAAATAAGATCTGCATTTTTAATTGTCGAAAGGCGATGAGCAATTACAAATGAAGTTTTACCTTCCATTAATTTATCCATAGCTTTTTGAACTAATTCTTCTGTACGTGTATCAACATTACTTGTTGCTTCATCTAATATTAAGAATGGTGCATTATCTAACATACCTCTGGCTATTGTAATCAATTGTTTTTGTCCAGAAGATATTGATTCGTTATCTTCAATTAATGTGTTATATGAATTAGGCAGTGATTTAATAAAATGATCTACACCAACAACTTCACAAACCTTTTTTACATCTTCATCAGTAATATTTTTTTGATTATATACTATATTTTCTTTAATAGTTCCAGCAAATAACCAAGTATCTTGTAATACCATTGTAAATAATTCATGAATATTTTCTCTTTTTAAATCATTAATTGAAATATTATCTATTTTTATATCACCAGAATTTATTTCATAAAATTTCATTAATAAATTGACAAGTGTTGTTTTACCAGCTCCAGTAGGGCCAACTATAGCAATCTTTTGACCAGGTTTTATTTTAGCGCTAAAATCCTTTATTATTAAACGATTATTATCATAACCAAATTTTACATGTTCAAAGGTAATATTTCCTTTAACTTCGTCTTTAACTAATTTTTTAGTTAAATTAGATTCATCACTCATTTCTGCTTCTTCAACAAATTCGAATATTCTTTCACTAGCTGCGGCAGCTGATTGTAGTGAAGTCATAGCTTGAGCAATTTGGGATAATGGATTTGTAAATAATCTGACATAAACAATAAATGCTACAATTACCCCAAAAGAAATAATATTATTCATAGCTAAAACCGCTCCAACTATACATACTATAACATAACTAAAATTGCCTATAAACATCATTATCGGTTGCATTAATCCTGATAAAAATTGACTTTTTCTAATAGCAGTAAATACTTTTTCATTTAATTTATTAAATTTTTCATCTGATTGTCTTTTTCCATTATATACCTTTACAACATTATGGCCAGAATATATTTCTTCAATATGACCATTCATATTTCCTAATTCTTCTTGTCTTGCTAAGAAATATTTTTGTGATTTTTTTAATATTATAGTCATAAGAGAAAAACCGATTAAACTAGATAAAATTGCTGAAATAGCCATAATCCAGTTAGTTATAAACATCATTAATACACTACCTATTACTAAGGTAATTGCTCCAACTAGAGAACCAATACTTTGACTCATAGCCTGAGAAACAGTATCAATATCATTAGTTACACGAGATAATATATCTCCTGTAGAATTACGATCAAAATATTTTAAAGGTAATTTATTAATCTTACTAATAATTTTACTCCGTAATTCTTTTGCAAAATTATTTGATACTGTTGCCATTATAAAGTGTTGGAAAAAACTAAAAATTGCACTTGCAATATATACTATTGCTAAAAATAGAGCTAAAGATTTTATAGCTGCAAAATTCATTTGAGGTTTAATTATTTTTTGAACACTAGCTGGCATATTATCTATGGCAGTAAATAATTCACTTGAACTACTTTCTTTATTGATATTTTGCATTATTTCCATAAATTCTGCTTTATCAACTGCTGATATTTCCGATGTATCCATAATATCACTAATTGTTTGTTCGCTAATATTAGGAATTAATCCATCCGATATAACATCTGCCATATCACTAAGCTTATCAGGAGCAATAATTGATAAAATTGAACTTACTGCCGCCAATACAAAAGCAATTGCTATTAATTTGTGAAATTTATTTAAATAATGAATTAATTTTTTCATGGTTCCACGAAAATCTTTTGCTTGTTCATAACTTGAACCATGATTTCCCCCAACTGGTCTAGGCATTTGTAAGTTCCTCCTCACTTAGTTGTGATAAAGCTATTTCTTTATATACATCACAATTTTTTAATAATTCTTGATGTGTTCCAATTCCAACACATGTTCCTTTATCCAATACTATTATTTTATCTGCATTCATAATTGTTCCAATTCTTTGAGCCACTATAAATGTCGTGGCATCCTTAGTATATTCCTTTAATTCTTTTCTTAAAGTAAAATCAGTTTTATAATCTAAGGCAGAAAAACTATCGTCAAAAATATATATTTCAGGTTTTCTAGCAATAGCCCTAGCAATAGAGATACGTTGCTTTTGCCCTCCTGAAATGTTGGTACCTCTTTGAGCTAAGTATGAATCATATTGTTCGGGCATTTTTTCAACAAAACCTTTACCTTGAGCAACTTCTATGGCTTTTTTAATTTCTTCTTTAGTTATTTTTTCTTTTCCATTATCTCCATATGCAACATTTTCAGCTACGGTTCCACTAAAAATAACGGCTTTTTGAGGTATGTAACCAATTTTATTATGTAAATATTCTAACCTATAATCTTTTACATTAACACCATCAATTATAATCTCTCCGTCAGTTACATCATAAAATCTGGGGATTAAATTTATAAGAGTTGATTTCCCACTACCGGTAGATCCAATAAAAGCAATCGTTTCACCTTTATTAGCTTTAAAATTAATATCTTTTAGTATATATTCATCAGCATCAGGATATTTAAATGAAACATTTTTAAATTCTACTATTCCCTTTAATTTTGGATCACTTGATGTAACATTTCCATCTTTTATTGCATATTCTTCATCCAATACCTCATTGATACGTTCAGCGGATATTGCTGCACGCGGATACATTATAAAAATCATAGCTAACATTAAAAATGACATTATAACTTGCATACCATAAGACGAAAACACTACCATATCACCAAAGATAGCTACTTTTCCACTCATCAAAGAAGCATCTATCATATATGCACCAATAAAATATATTGCTAATGTTGAAAAATACATAATCAAATACATTACTGGTTGCATTATACCAAAAGTTCTTTGATTAAATAATTGAATTTTAGTTAAATCATTATTTACTTTTGCAAATTTTTCTTCTTGATATTTTTCTGCATTAAACGCTCTAACTACTCTAATTCCAGTTAAATTTTCACGTGTAATACCATTTATCTTATCAAGTAGTTTTTGAACCAATTTAAATTTTGGCAATACAACTAACATTAAAAAAATTAATGTTACTAAAAGAACTACTACTCCCCCACCAACAACAGCACTCCATTGCCAACTTTTATTTAAAATTTTGGATACAGCCCATATAGCAGTAATTGGGGATTTTATTAAAAGTTGTAATCCCATTGCAACCAACATTTCAATTTGAGTAACATCATTGGTAGTTCTAGTTATTAAACTACTTGTGGAAAATTTTTTAACTTCTCCTTCACTAAAATTTTCTACTTTTTCAAAAATATCCTTTCGAAGTGTTTTGGAAAAAGATGCCGCAATATACGAAGCAATATATCCTACTACTACTGCAGACGCTAAACTGCCCAATGCGCATAAAATCATTTTTGATCCAGTAATCCAAATTTGGGAAATTTCGTTTCCCTCAGTTTGAACCAATTGTGTAATTTGAGACATATAATCTGGCAATCTTAAGTCTAACCATACTTGTCCAATTATAAGAATAAAACAAATTACAATTAAAAATAAATCTTTTTTTCGCAACTTTTTTAATAATCTAAACATAAGTATTTCCTTTCTTAAATATTTTTTATCATTTTTTCAATAACTAAATAAAATGTTTTTTTCTCATCTTCATTTATACCATGCCACAAATTTTTAAAAACTTTTTTTTCAACTTTATTAAGTTCGATAATTAATGGTTTGGATGAATCATTTAAAATTATATGTTGATATCTTCGATCATTTGCATCTTGTTTAAAAGAAATATAACCCTTATTGAGAAGTTTTCCAACAGCTTTAGAAACATAAGCCTTAGAAAACCCCCTAATTTCAACTATATCACATCCTCTATTATAATTTATATTATTTGATAAAAACAATAATACATCTGCTTCCGATTTACTTATTCCTAACTTTGTAGCAGTAAGTTCTATCTCAGCATCAAAACTTATTTTTGTTTTTTTCATAAATATCATTAATTTACTTATACTTTCTTTCATATTTTCACATCCCAATAGTTTTTGAAAAAACGGTTTCCACGTAAACTATTATATGTATTTAGATATTAATTGTCAATAATATGATTTAAATTCACTAAATGTTCACCTTTGTGTTAATAATTGCTTATTTATCCACAAAAGATTTAGTTACTTGATTGATAGTAATATTAAAAAATAGAAAATATAATGTTTATAAAAGCCTAATTTTAGTTTTTACTTTTTATGTTAATTAATAAATGACGTTACATTTTATATAACGTCATTTTATGTTGATAACTCATTATTTATCCACTCCATTATTATATCAATAATATATTTTATTTCCTGATTATTTAATTTTTTATTTTTAGATATATTATGCCATTTATAAAGGCAAGATCTACAACAGGTCGCCGTCGCATGTTGAGCTACAAAAACTGGATGGCCTCGCATAGGAGTTTGATTACCATCGTTTTCAATTACTTGTGGTGCAATTCTTTTATTTACAAAGTCATATGCATGTTTTTTAATAGTTTCTAATCCTTTTTCTTTAATATAATTTTTATCTTTATCTGTTAAATGAAAATTACTGCGAAATTTAGATTTATTTAATTGATGCAGTTTAATATAAATATTATTCATAATTTTTTGCTCTTACTAAACTATTATTTTTTCTAAAAAAATTTGCTTCTCGAACTGCATTACATTGCCAAGAATTATCAAATGGTCTAGCATAAAATAAAGTATTTACGTAATTATAAGCAATCTTTTGATATTCTCGAACTATTTCTTCACTAGATAAATATCTAGTATATCCTAAAGAATCATCACTTAAAAATGTATCATGACTTTCTATAAATTTTACCATTTTATCTTTGTCTGTTGCATCATAATTACCCAAAATATTCATATAATTTGTATATTCATCCAATACTTTTATATCTTCTTCAAAAATAACTTCACCATATAAAAATAAACCATATTTTTTTAATCTATAAATAACATTGGGCCAAAATCGGTATCCTTCACTTGGCAAACCAATTGATTTAGCAGCATCAAACCTAAATCCAGTTATTCCACAATCTATCAATTCATTCAAATACTTTACTATCATATCTTCAACATCTTGATGATAAACATTTAATCCAGGTAATCCCATACAATTGTGTATTACTTCTTGACGATCATGCCAATTGTATACATTTTTTTGAGGACGCCAATAAAGTGGATTGGACCTTAGTTTATCTGCAACTTTACTGTGAGGAACTAAATTATTTTCAACAGATCCTCCCATATGATTTATAACTACATCAGCAAATATACGTATATTATTTTTATTAGCATAACAACACAACTGAATTAAATCTTCCTTCGTACCATAAAAGTTTCCTATGGCAAAATCTATCGGCTGATATGACATCCACCATTCTTTTAACCCATCTTCTTTTAAAGGCTGAATAGGATTTATTTGTATAGCATCAAAACCTTGTTCTTTCACTTTCAAAACATAATCCATTATATCTACTAAACGCCAATTAAAAAACTGTATTATTCTCATAAACTACCTCTATAATAAATTATAACATAATTTATGTTTATTTAGACTTTAAACATAGTTTTATAATTAATTAAACATTTCATATTACTCAATATTTAATATATTATAAATTATTTGTAAAGCCTCATTTTGATCAAGACCAATGTGCCCTTTGTCCTTTTCGTAGTGTAAAGTAATTTCAATATTATTATATTCGCCAATATTTTTACATTTTCAAATTTTTCTAGAAATGGTACTAACTGCATAGAATTATCAACTTTGGAACATAAATTAACATGAAGATAAATTTTAGGAACATAATTGTATTTTATAAATGCATCTATTACATTAAAATCTTTCAGGATATTTTAAGGCAGTTCCAATATTATCAAAACAATAATTCATTACACAATCTACAGCGTCAATAAAAGCCCAATTTGAAACGTCTAACTGCGTATTGTCTGCAACAACTTTAGCTCCCTTTAAATAAATATCCATTATAATTGAAAGAAAACCACCAGCAGAAGTTCCGTATATTACAGTGTCTTTTAATTCAATATGCATTTTTTCAATTATTGTTCTTAAAATTAGACTACTATTTTCTAAATAATAATCTTCATTTTTGCCAATTCCCCAGCTAATGGCCAAATCATTTACATATAAAGTCGGATCCATGCAAAATATTGCTGATGTCTTTAAAGAATTTATCCAACTATGTCTTTGAAAAATAGGATATTTAACATTACCGCCGGCAATAGCTCCATTATTAAAAACTATAAGCTTATCATTTGTCGTATTTCGGTTTATTAAATACTCGTATTTTACATTATTTTTCTTTACTTCTAAAATATAATTCAAGTTTTCTTTAATCACATAATTTTCTAAATCATAATAATCTATTCTTTCAATAGGATATGGAAGTTTTTTAAATTTATTCTTTTCTTCAGGTTAATTCCATTTTAACATCAAATTCATCACTTAAATCAAAACTTTTTTTCTCTAAATTATTATCTATTTTAAGCATATATTTCAACAAAGTATCTGCTAACATATTTTCATCATAATCAATTAATGTACCACATTGATACTTTTCAATTAATTCTCTTGCTATTCCAACATCGGTAGAAATTATTGGAGTATTTAATACGGCACTTTCAACTAATGCTAAACTAAATCCTTCACTTAATGATGTTAGCACTGTAGCATCACTTTTTTTTATATATGGATATGGATTATCTTTAAATCCTTCTATTACCACGTAATCTTCTAAACTATTTTCTTTAATATAATTTTCTAATTTAACTTTCTCTTCTCCAGCACCAAGTAAATAAATTTTAAAATCCTTTCGATTTTTTTTTATTATTTTTGCAGCTTTTAATAATAAAATTTGATTTTTATTAGCGTCTAACCTTCCTAAAGAAGTGAATATGTGTTTTTTTGGTAGTATTATTTCTCATTACTTAATTTCTTTATTTTTTCAACATCTACAGAGTTAGGAATTTTAAATATTTTTTCATCATCTATTGCAAAATATTCTTTTAAATTTTTTTGCACAATATCGGATATAACTACAATATTATCAAATTTTTCTAATACATTTTTTTGCATAGTGTACTCTTGTTTTATTCCTTTATATTCAACTGTAGTTGGATTAACATCTTTATAATTTAATTCACTCATATCACCACGAATCCACACAACTTTAGGTGTACTATTCATATAAGAGGCAAAATAAGATGGAGCATTATGGTTACAAGCAATTACACAATCATATTTATCTTTAATTATTTTATTAAACTTTAAAGGATTAGCCAATAAAGAATAATAATATTCCAAATCTAATTTGTCATCACGATTTTCTTTGGTATAGTCAATTAACGTATCTAATACTTTAATTTCACTATTTAAAATATTATTTTGAGAATTTTTAAATAAAGGTAAAACATCAATAGAATATTTGTTATAATCTATTCTATTTAAAATATCTGCTAAAGATTTTTCAGTACCATACCCATAAGAAATACTCCAGGTTATAAATAATAATTTTTTCATTTATAAAATCACACCCATTTTTATAATATGAACACACAAAAAAATACGCAGTTTAAATGTTTAGCATTAAATTTGCAGTAACTAATATTTTATGCCATACTCCTTATTAAATTAAATATTATAAAATTATTTAATTCTTAACCTATTATTTAAATAAATTAATAATTAAGATGGTTATAAAATTTATTCTAAAACATTAATTTTTTTATTTTTTAGAATAGTCCTTATAAATAAAAAATGATATAATCCTGACTTTGACAGTTTTAAGAAAGCAAAAACTCTCTAGCCCTTATTTTGTAAGGATAAAGAGAGTTTTTAAATGCTTAAAAAATATGCGTAAGTTTTAACTTTCTATTTATTATTCAAAATCTTTTTTATTTT
>CALVVG010000010.1 GCA_944363795.1 uncultured Bacilli bacterium
ATATAGATGCAGACAAATATGTTGAAGATATAAACATAAAAAAAGAAATAACTTCGGTTTTAATGATTGAGGATAATAAATATAAAGCAAAAATTTTTGATTATAAAACGGGTAAAGAATTAACTTTGGATACTATAATAAAAAAAGACCAAATAGATGATTTTTGGCGAAAAATAAGCGAATTATTATATTTAAAATATCCAAAATTTATTGCAGATGTATTAAGTTTAAATAATCAAGAAAATGTTTATTATTTAAAAGACAATGAATTAATAATATATTATTATAATTACACAATAGAACCAGCTGTAAATGAAGATTTGTTTTTGCATGTTAATTATAATGAAATAAAAGAATATTTGGATATTACAGTTGATTTAGATAGTGATTATCATAATGAAGATGGTTTTAATATAAATAAAGGGAAAAAATTAGTTGCAATAACATTTGATGATGGACCGGGACCTTATACAGATTATTTAGTTGATATCCTTAATAATAATAAAGCTCATGCAACATTTTTTATGTTAGGTAAGAATATTAATGTTTATAAAAATTCAGTTGTAAATGTGTATAATAGTGGTAATGAAATAGGGTATCATTCTTATGCTCATGATAATTTTAAAAGACAAGAATTGTCTACGATAAAAAGTGAATACGATTTAAGTAATGAATATTTAAAAAGTATTATTGGAACAACTTTTGCTTTAACTAGACCACCTTATGGATCTTTAAATGAAGACATAAAAAATACTTTAAATACCCCATTCATATTATGGAATATTGATACTGAAGATTGGCGACATAAAGATGTAGAGTATTTAACTCAATATGTGTTAGATAATATTAAAGAAGGAAGTATTATTTTATTTCATGATATTCATAAAACAAGTGTGCAAACTATGGAAAAATTGTTGCCAAAATTATATGCTTTAGGTTATCAAGTTGTAACTGTTTCTACTTTAGCCGAACACTATGGTATAGCTTTAGAACCGCACCAATCATATCGTTATTTTAAATAAAACCTATTTCTTCTAAATCGTTTGCTACAATTTCTTGATATAGGTAAATGGTTCCACCGATTAAAAATAATAAGGCAGCAATTAGTTGTAAAAAAGTATTTCGATAATTTGGATTATTAAAATTTTTTTCCATATTATTTAAATCTTCTGTGAATAAAAGTACAAAATATAAATAAATAAAAAATACAACAATGAATATAGTAATATGTATTATTTTTTCTTTTTTATAAGCATAAATATTTTTAGTAGCTATAAAATCTGATTCGTATTGATTAGCAAGTATTGCAAATGCAGCAATAAAAAAATATATAATCCAAATAAAATTCTCATTTCTTATTCTTTGTAATTTTTTAAATATATTCATATTTAAAATTTATGCTAAGAAATGAGAATTTTTATTTATTTTTTTTTACCATATAATTATTAACATTTTTAACAATGACATAGTGTCTACCGATTAAAAATAATAATATAAATATTATTAAGAAAGAAGCTGTAATATAATTTATTATGCTATTATCTTTTAAAAAATTATCAATAATTATATAAATTGTAAAACCAAATAACAAAACGCTATAAATTACTAATCTATCTAATCTTTTTTTTAATTCTTTACCAAATTCTGTTGCAAAAAATTTTTGCCGAGCTTCTTTTTTTTCTTTTTTATTTGCTCTTTGATATTTATTTTTCATTTAATCACCTAGTGATATTGTATCATAATTTATTTCAAACATGTAGTAAAAGTTTTGTTTTTTTGTTATAATTATATCAAGGAGTAAATGTAATGAAGAAGTTTTTAGTAATTGTGTTAGTTTTGTTAATAATTGTTGTTGGTGTTATTGGGTATTTTAAAATCAAAAATGAACAAAAAGAAAAAATATTAACTGACATAAAAAAGGGCTGGTATGTGGAAATATTAGCTGATGAAGTAAATATACGAGAAAAAGGAAGTAGAGAATCTAATTCATTAAGAATGGCTCAAAAAGGAGAAGTATTTAAAGTGTTAGATATTGATATTTTGGGTGATAATAATTTTTGGTATAAAATAGAATTTGATGACGAACAAGTTGGTTTTATATTTAATTCTAGTAAGTATAATTATTTAGAAGATTTTAATAATCCTAAGGATGTTGCTATACCTATTTTAAAGTTTTATGATCCAATTTATTATGTAAATAGTATAGATGATATTAATTATGATGATTTAGAGGTTTGGGATGACAAACCTAATTATGAAATTACTCATAAAGTGTTCCATGAAACTGGAATAGATTTTAATGGTAGAAATATTGATCAATATTGGATTCAATATACCGTTACAGATGGGGTAGGTAATCAAGTATCAAAAGTACAAAAAATTGAATTTAATCAAAGACCTAGTGAGGATAGGGTATATAATTTTTCAGAATTAGAAAGGTAATAATAAATTTGTTATTCCTTTTTTCAGTTTTTTATGATATACTGAATAAGGAATAAATTTTATGGGCTGTTAGCTCAGTTGGTAGAGCAACTGACTCTTAATCAGTGGGTCTAGGGTTCGAATCCCTAACAGCCCACCATAAAAAAATAAAAGCGATTTAGTTCGCTTTTTTTACTACTTTATTTAGATTAATAGCTAATATATACAATATACCAATTATAATATAACGATTAGCTAATAATGTACAAACACTAATTATTGAAACATTGCTATAACATATTATATAACTAATTACATAAATCATACATAGTATAATACTTATTAATACTAGTATGCCACCGATGAGACCAAAAGCATTAATTTTGCTTTTACAATATATGAATATACTCCATAAAAATAAAGCAGTTGTAATATTATATAAAAATACATCAATATAATAAATATAATCAGCTAAAGTAATACTATATGTATTATAAGTGCTTAAAAAATCAATTAAGCTAGTGCTAATAGCATATAGATTATATATTGTAAATATACTATAAGTAATTAATAGTATTAAAAATATAATATCTAAACAACTTAAAGTTATATTATTTATATTATTTTTTGAACCACAATTAGGGCAATACTTAGCAAATTCGCTTATATCTTGTTTGCAATTTTCACATTTTATGACTGCCATTTCAATAACTCCTTTCTTTTTTTATTATAACATAGCTATGGAAATATTAATATTTAATGTATATAATCTTGACATTATATTTTTTTTGTATTATATTTAGCTCGAAAGATAGGTAAAAAAAATGATAAAAATGTATAAAATTGATGAAAATAACCAGCTTATTGAAGACAATAAAATAGAAGAAGATATTTGGATTAATTTGGTAAATCCTACTTTAGATGAAATTGAAAAAATAGCTCATGAAGTAAATATTAGTAAAAATATTATTACACAGGTATTAGTTGAAAAGGAATTACCTAGAATAAAAAAATCAGATAATGTTACGTTATTTGTAATTAATATTCCATTTATGAAAGATAAAAATATTAAAAATAAATATGTAACATATCCTTTGGGAATTATAATTTGTGATTTATGCATTATAACTGTGTCATTAGTGGAACACGAATTTTTAAAAGCTTTTTTTGCAGGAAAAGTTGAAAATTTAAATCCTGCCAAAAAACTAAGATTATTAATACAAATATTGTTAAAATCTACAGAAGCCTATCTATATACATTGGATGCTATAGAACTTGATATAGAAAAAATGGAAAAAAGTACTTATAAATCGACAAATAATCGACAACTTGTAAATTTTTTAAATATTCAAAAAACATTGGTTTATTTTATTACATCTTTACATGCTAATAACGGAGTTTTAGAAAAATTACAGAAAGAAAACATTTTAATAGTTGATAAAGATAATAAATCTTTATTAGAAGATGCTATTATTGAAAATAAACAATGTATTGAAACATGTACTGTTTATCGTGAAATATTATCATCCACTATTGATACTTATGGTACCATTATATCTAATAATCTTAATGTTATAATGAAGTTTTTAGCTGGAATTACGATTGTTTTTTCTGTTCCGACAATGATTGCGTCATTTTTAGGAATGAATGTGCCATTAGGCGAAATTGGAGAAAATGGAATGTCATTCTTTTTCATCTGCTTGATATCTTTTATCATATCTTTTATTATTGCTTGTTGGTTAAAAAAGAAAAACATGTTATAAAATAATACATTATATTGAGGATGTAAAATGAAAAAAAATATATGTGTAATTTTAATTATAGTAATATGTATTTTAACAAATTTTTTTCTTTTTTCTTTTACTATAAAAAAGCAAAATATAAATGTAGAGAATATTATTTATATCAATTTAGGGGTAATTCCTGAAATAAGCTCTGATAATGCTAAATTTTTAAATAATAATATTTATATAAATGAGGGGGGAACTTATAGTATAAAAGGAGTGTTTGTTAATGGGACAATTTATATTGATACGAAAGATGAAGTAAATTTAATATTTAATAATGTTACAATTGTAAATGAATATCAAAGAATTATTGATAATAGAAAATCTAAATTTCTAAAATTAATATTAGCAAATGGTTCCAATAATATATTAAGCGATGGGGTTAATTCGAATTCTGTAATTAAATCAGTAGGCAATGTTAGTATTGAAGGTAAAGGCGATTTACTTATTTATGGTAACAATGAAAATGGTATAACTATAACAAATGGTGGATTATGTTTAGAAGATCTAACACTTTATGTAATAACTAAAAAAGATCCTTTTGATGTAAAAAAGTCTTTTATAATTAATAGTGGTACAATTTTAGGATTAGGAAATGGTAGTATGCAATTGTTAGATGAAGAATCGAAACAGAATAGTTTTTTATTTAATTTTGATAATCAATTCAAAGAGGGAACCAAGTTTGTTTTACAAAATAGTAAAGAAAAAAATATTTTAATTTTTGAGGCTCTACGAGGTTTTAAAACTTTATTATTAAGTACATCAAAATTAAAACCGGATTATTACCATTTATTAACTAATATTACCATTGATACTCCCAAAAAGAATGGAATATATATAGATGATAAAATTGTTGATGGTATAAAACTAAAAATAGGGCTTAGTGATACATTTTGGATAAAGGGAAAAAATAATTGGTATGGAAATATGAATATTATAAATCATTATGTAAATGAAATAGTAACATAATGTTTGAATATGAAATAAAAAATTCATATTTTTTATTTACAATAATTATAAAATATAGTATAATTTAATTACGTTAATTAATTTTTTAGTTAATGATAAAAAAATGTAAAAAAAGTATTGCAAAAACCTAATAAATATTATAAAATGAAATAGGTTTTTCATTAATGGGCTTGTAGCTCAGCTGGTTAGAGCGCACGCCTGATAAGCGTGAGGTCGGAGGTTCAAGTCCCCCCAGGCCCACCATTAATAAATGGCCCGTTGGTGAAGTGGTTTAACACACATGCCTTTCACGCATGCATTCATGGGTTCAAATCCCGTACGGGTCACCAATTTAGAATCAAATGCCGAAAATTCGGCTTTTTTTATGCTTATTTTTTTCATATAATTCATATTTTCCATATTTTGTATATATATCGGAGTAATTAGAGAGTAAAAATTAGTCTCTTTTTTGTAATTGTTAAAAAAAGTTAATGTGTTATAATTTAAATAATATTAAAATTAATTAAATTATAAAATGCAAAGTTAATTATTAAACGTAATATAGAAAGGAAAAATATGTCATTTAATTTATATATTGCCCATAGGGGTATTCATAATAAAAAACACCCGGAAAATACTTTAGGAGCTATTAAAAATGCAATGTTAAATAATATTGCTGTTGAAATTGATGTTCAGTTAACTAAAGATAATATAGCGATTGTTTTTCATGATAAAAACCTTTATCGTTTAACTAAAACTAATAAAGAGTTAAAACAAGTGAATTTTAGTGAAATTCAAGATTTATTTGTAGAAAGTAGCAAGGAAAAGATACCTAAATTGGAAGATGTTTTAAATTTGGTAAAAGGTAAAGTAATGTTAGATATTGAAATAAAATATTATAATAAACTATTAAAAACTATTAAAGTTATTAAAAAAGTATTAAAAGAATATAAAGGAGATTATATGATAAAATCTTTTAATCCTTTAATTTCTTTCTGTTACAAATTGCTAAATAAAAGCGCTAAAGTCGGAGTTTTAGCAAAAAGAGTAAATAATAATATTCCTGTTATTTTCAAAAAACTAATTAATAATTTTTTTTATCTTCATTTTTATAAACCAGATTTTATTGTTTATAACATAGATGATATTAATTTAAAAATTGCTAATAAACTAAGAAAATATAATATTCCACTATATTTATATACAATTGATACTGTAGAAAAACTTAAAATAGCTCAAAAATATACTAACGTTATAGTTTATGAAAATTTAGAAAAAAAAAGATTGGATAAATAACCAATCTTTATTTTTATTATGGCGGAGTAGGAGAGATTTGAACTCTCGCACCAGTTTCCCGATCTACACCCTTAGCAGGGGCGCCTCTTCAGCCTCTTGAGTACTACTCCGTTAAGCTACTTCTATATTTTAATATAAAAGTAGTTAGTTGTCAATCTGCTAAACATAAGTTTCTAAGTTTATCAATAAAATTTTGCATATTAATTAAATAATCATCGTTATCATTATTTAAAATAGTCATAGAACTAACGTTAATAATTTCTGGATCATATTTATCTATAATTTTATTAATTGTTTCATTATAATTATTATCTAATATAATAATACTAGTATATTTACCATTATCAAAATTATTGTCAATTGCATCAAGTGTGTTTTCTGTTATAGTCTTTTCATCTAGTGAAATTATTTCAAAACCATAATTTTCCAAAAATTTAAAAACGTTATCGCTAACTACCAAAATATTAGTGTTATTTTGTGTAGCTTCTTTACCTATAGCTCTTAAATCAGCATCTTTAACGGATAATATTTCTTCTAGTTCATCATATTTATTATTAACATATTCTATTAAAGTATTACTATTTAAATATTCAATTAAATAATCTTTTATATTTTTAGCAAGCATTAAGTAATTATTTGGACTCATCCATAATTCTTCAATACCATTAATATAGTTTAGACTATTAGCAGCATCAATTATTAATAAATTATCATTTTTATTAATTAAATCCTTAGCAATATTTTTTTCACTACTTAAACCATTATAAATAAATAAATCTCCTTTAGCATATTCTTTAATTCTTTTGTTTGTTAATTCATAATTATTTATATCAGCACCATTTGGGTAAATACTTTCAATTGTTGCATAATCACTATATAAAAAATCCGTCAAATATTTTATAGGATAAATAGTTGTATAAATAGTAGCATTTTCTAAACTATCTTTAGTCAAACTGCAACCTGTTGTCAAAAATATTGATAAACCTAATAAAAAAATTTTTTTAATAAAATTCATTAATTTATTTTCCTTTCTTAATTACAGGATCATAACCAAAATCACCATGAGGTCTACATTTTAAAATCCTTTTTATTCCATTATTTAGTCCTTTAATTACTCCAAATTCATTGATTGAAATTATCATATATTCACTACAAGTTGGAGTAAATCGGCACATACTATGTGCATGTAATGGTGTTATTTGATAAGCTCTTATAAGATATATTAATATTTTTTTCATTTAACTTATCACCATTAAAATTTTACTATAAAAAAAAAGATTTGTAAATGTTTTCAAAACAAGTAAAATTTGTTATAATTAAACAAGAATGGATTTGATAATATGTTTTTTTTGGATAAATTTAATATTAAAATAAATAATAAAGAATTGTTAAAAACAGCTTTAACACATAGCAGTTTTACTAATGAACACAAGGCAGCTCATAATTATGAAAGATTAGAATTTTTAGGAGATGCTGTATTAGAAGTAGTAGTTAGTGAATATTTTTATTTAAATACTTCATTTAAGGAAGGTCAAATGACTAAGCTTAGATCTAATTATGTATGTGAAAAAGCTTTGGCAACTTATTCTAAAGAAGTAAACATAGATAAAGAAATTCGTTTGGGGCATGGTCAAATACATAATTTAAACGATACTATAATTGCAGATGTTTTTGAAGCGATTGTAGGAGCTATATATTTAGATCAAGGATTTAGTATAGTTAAAAAATATATAGAAACAATAATAGTTCCATATATAAACAAAGAAATCGATTTTAACGCTGATTATAAAACAAAATTACAAGAATTAGTTCAAACCGATAAAAAATCATTGGAATATGAAGTAATAAGTGAATCGGGTAAAGCCCACGAAAAAATTTTTGAAGTAGTTGTAAAAATTGATAATATAATTTATGGTAAAGGAAAGGGAAGCAGTAAAAAAGAAGCTGAACAAATGGCTGCTTTGGATGCTTATAATAAAAGTGCTAGGTGATTCTATGTTTTTAAAAAGTATACGTGCTCAAGGTTTTAAATCATTTGCAGATAAATTAGATTTGGAAATTACTCCTGGTATAACATGTATTGTTGGCCCAAATGGTAGTGGTAAAAGTAACATTGTTGATGCGGTGCGTTGGGTTTTAGGGGAACAATCTGTTAGATCATTACGAGGAACAAATTCAATGACAGATTGTATTTTTAGTGGCAGTGAATCTAGAGAGGCTCAAAAAAGAGCCATGGTTGCTTTAACTTTTGATAATAAAGATAAATATTTAAAAAGTGATTTTAATGAAGTGGAAATAAAAAGAATTGTTTATTCTAGTGGGGAAAATGAATATTATATTAATAATTCTCGAGTTAGATTAAAAGATATCACAGATTTATTTATGGATTCTGGTGCGGGTAGTAATGCTTTTAATATAATTTCTCAAGGAAATGTAACAGATATAGTTAATAGTAAAGCACAGGATAGAAGAAATATTTTTGAAAGTGCAGCAGGAGTGCTTAAATATCGACGCAGAAAAGAAGAAAGCTTAAAAAAATTAGAAAAAACTGAAGAAAATTTAACTAGAATAGATTTAGTAACTACTGAATTATCTAAAACGGTATTGCCATTAAAAGAGCAAAGTATTATAGCTAAAAAATATTTGGATATCAAAAAAGAATTAGAAAGCACTGATATTGCGTTAATTATAAAAGATATAACAGATATAAATAGTGAATATAATACTTTAAAAATAAATGTAGAAACGCTAAAAGAAAAATTATTAAATTTAAAAAATCCAGAACTAGATTCACAATTAGAAAAACTAAAATTAAATAATTTAGAATTAGAAGATGAAATAAATAATAAGAAAGATAAATTATTGAAAATAAGTGAAGATTTAAATGCTTTAAATAGTGAAAAGCAAATAACTATTGAACGTCAAAAATATGAAGTAAATAATAAAGCATTAGATTCTAATTTGCTAAAATTAAAAGAGCAAGAATTAGAATTACAAAAGAGGTTAGATGTATTAACTAAAGAAGTTAATGATATTGAATTAAGTATTAGCAGTGAAAGAGATAAAGTAGACGAAGTTAAAGATAAATTATTGGTTTTGAAAGTAAAAAAAAGCACTGTGAATAATAATGCTATGGATACTAATAAAGCTTTATTCTTATTACAAAATAAAATTAATATTTTAGAAAATAATATATTAAATGCAGAAAATACACCGGTAGCAGTCAGAAATGTATTAAATAATCCACGTCTATATGGTATTCATAATACAATTGGAAAAATTTTAGAAATTCCTGAAAAATATTTAATTGCAACTGATGTTGCTTTAGGGCTAGCTACTAATTATATTGTAGTAGATGATGATGAAAAGGCTATTCAAGCTATTTCTTATTTAAAAGAAAGAAAATTAGGAAGAGCGACATTTTTTCCTTTAAATATTATAAAATCTCGCCAGGTCAGTGATGATGTAATTAATGAAATTAAAAATATTCGAGGTTATATTGGAATATTATCAGAATTAATTGATTTTAAAGAAGAATACAGAAATATAGTAGAAAATCAATTAGGACAAGTAATTGTTGTTGAAAACGCTAACGTTTTAAATATTGTAGGCAAGCTTATTAATTATAAATATCGAATTGTTTCATTGGATGGAGAAATTCAACATGCTGGAGGTTCTATAACAGGTGGAACTTCTAAGAAAAATAGTATGTTAAATGAAAAAAATGAATTAAATAAATTAAAAGAGGAATATAATAATTTAAATGCTAAATTAAATTCTTTAAATAATGAACTTGACTCTTATGAACAAAATATATTAGATTTAGAAGAAAAAGAAAATGTTTTAAATAAATATATAATATTATTAAACGATGAACTTTTTAATAAAAGAACTAATTTAAGTAGAATGATGGAAGAACATAAAAATTTAAAAAGTGAATTGGATGGTATTAGTAGCTTACAAACTAATAAGTTGGATGATTATT
Source organism: uncultured Bacilli bacterium (assembly GCA_944363795.1). Lineage (GTDB taxonomy): Bacteria > Bacillota_I > Bacilli_A > RF39 > UBA660 > Onthocola_B. Next base: position 10,438 of record CALVVG010000010.1, read on the forward strand.
TAGTAAATTTATTAGAAAAAATAAAAAAAATTCAAGAAGAAAAAGAATTTACTGAAAAAGATATTAAAAAATTGGTTGATGAAAAAAATACAATAAATGATGAAATAAGTATTTTAGAAAAAAAACAAAGAGATACTAACAGTAATTATAATAGTGTTAATAATGATTTAAAAGATAAAGAAATAATGATGAGTAAAATGGAAGTTAAATTAGATAATTTATTAGAAGAATTAAATGATGAGTATAATTTAACATATGATTATGCTAGTGTATCATATCATTTGGATATGGACGTAGATTTAGCTCGTGAAAAAGTTCGTAGGTTAAAAAAAGATTTATATAATTTAGGAAATGTTAATTTGGGGTCAATTGATGAATATGAAAGACTTAGCAAAAGGTATGATTTTTTAGAAAGTCAAAAAGATGATTTGAAAAAATCTAGTGCTGAGTTAAAAGATATTATTAAACAAATGGATGAAATAATGATTGAAAAATTTCAAAAGTCTTTTATAGATATTAATAAACATTTTATGGAAATATTTAAATTAATGTTTAAAGGTGGTAAAGGAGAATTAAAACTTAGTGATCCAGAAGATTTGCTCAATACTGGTATAGATATTATTGCTATACCACCAGGCAAAAAAATTAATTCGCCGGTGTCTTTAAGTGGTGGTGAAAAAGCCCTTACAGCAATTTGTTTATTATTTGCAATGTTGAAAGTAAAATCTTCACCATTTGTTATTTTGGATGAAGCTGAAGCAGCATTAGACGAAGTGAACGTTGATATGTTTGGTAAATATTTGGCTCAAGAAAAACAAAATAGTCAATTTATTGTAATAACTCATAAGAAACGAATGATGGAATATGCTGATTGTTTATATGGTATTACAATGCAAGAATCTGGTGTTAGTAAAATAGTTAGTGCTAAATTAGAAAATTAAAAAAATATTGCTTATTTGCAATATTTTTTTTATATTTCTCGCATTTTATCTTTATCTTTATAAGGATTTTTAGGGTCAATTTTATCGGTAAAAAGTATACCATTTAAATGATCAATCTCATGTTGAAATGCGATGGCTAAATCTTCACGAACACGAATACTTTTTTTGTTGCCATCATAATCATAGTATTCTAAGGTAATTCTTGCATGTCTTGGAACAATTCCCTCAACCTCACGATTAACACTTAAACATCCTTCTCCTTCACCTACATAAATTAATTCCTCACTAAAACTAGTAATTTTAGGATTTATAATAACAAATTCATCAAAGGTGTGATCTTCTTTTTCACTTGCAATGACAAATATTCTTTTTAATTTTCCTAATTGGACAAATGCCATTCCCATACCAGCTCTTAAGTTATATTTTTCAGCAATTTTTTCATCTTGACTCATTTTTAAATAGGTTATTGTATCTTCTGCTAATTTTCGATCTTCTTTGCTAAGAGGAAATGTTACTTCTTGACTTATTTGATGTAAAATTTTGTTTTTTTCATCTAAAATTTTAATTTTAGGTAATTTCATTTATATCACCAAAAAGTATTTTAACAAAATTTTTCAAAAAATGCAAAAAGAAGCTTTAAAAGCTTCTTTTTATAGAAATATATTAGTTATTATTATTATTGAATGACCAACCTGCTCCTAAAATAATTACTAAAAGAATAAATAAAACAATCCATATAGCAGCACCAATACCATAACCACTAGTATATCCAGCATATCCGCCACAGCAAGGATTAGTTTGATATCCGCCATATCCTCCACCGTAATATCCGTTATTTCCGTAATAATACATATTTATACCTCCTTTACTCTAATATAATGTATTATTAAATGTCATTTTTTGACATTAAAATTACCCAAATTTTTAAAAAAATAGTAATTTTGGATTAATTTATGATAAAATTACGTTAGGAGATAAAGTATGCGTAAGTTATTTTCTAAAATGGATATACCATTATTTATTTTAACTATTTTTTTTATTGTAGTTGGATTAGTTATGATTTATAGTGCTTCAAGCATATCTAGCGTTGTTAGATATGGTTATGAACCATACCATTTTTTTGTGAGACAAGCAATTTTTGTTATAATGGCTTTATTGATAAGTTTTGTGTTGATATTAAGGCTTCCCACTAGAAATTATGGCATTTTATCCTGGCCAGCAATAATAATGATAATTATTGCACTAATATTTTTATTTATTAATGGTAAAATTACTAATCATGCTGTAAGTTGGTATGATCTTAAATTTTTTAGTTTACAGCCAAGTGAATTTGCTAAGTCCATTTTAATCGTGTTTTCGGCAATTTATTATAACAAATTACATTATCGAAAAATAAAAAACATTTACGCATATTTAGTGCCCTTAGCTTTTGGCACTTTAATTGCTGGTTTAGTTGCTATGCAACCTGATTTAGGAAGCGCTGCTATAATTGCAGGAATTGTTTTTTTGACTTTTATCAGTATACCTTTGGTTCAAAATAATATGATTAGATTTGTTAAAATTTTAACAATTGGGTTAATTATTGCTGTAGTAATTATTTTGTATTCAGGAGAAGACGTATTAAATAATATGCAAATGGATAGACTTACTTTTCAAAATCCTTGCTCAAGATATACTGAAACTACTGGATATCAAGTGTGTAATGGTTTTATAGCTATAAACAATGGTGGCTTTTTTGGTGTTGGCTTAGGAAATTCTACTCAAAAATATCTTTATTTACCAGAAAGTCATACAGATTTTATATTTCCAATTATTGTTGAAGAATTAGGCCTTTTATTTGGAATATTTTTAATATTATGTTATGTATTTATGTTATATAGAATTTTAAAGATTGCTAAAGAAGCAGAAAATTTGCGGTGTTCTGTTTTAGCATATGGAACATTTTGGTTTATGACATTGCATATATTAATTAATCTTTTAGGAATACTTGCTTTAATACCATTAACCGGTGTACCATTGCCACTTTTAAGCTATGGAGGAAGTTTTACTGTCAATATAATTATTATGTTATTTGTTGTCCAACGTGTAAATATTGAAAATAAAATTAATAAAACAAAAAGAGAAATAAAAGCATTATAATTAATTGACAGCTGGAATATTTTATATTAAAATTTTTATAGTAAAGGAAGGGATACTAGTGCAAGATAAATATTTACCTATTGGAACAGTAGTTACATTAAAAAATCAAATAAGAAAAATAATGATTATTGGATATTATTCACCTAAATATGAAGGTAAAATAGTAATTTATGATTATGTCGGATGTAGTTATCCAGAAGGGCTTCTCAGTAAAGATTATATTATTTCTTTTAATCATGAAGATATTATCAATCTAGATTTTGTAGGATTTAAGTGTGATGAATATAAAGAACTAAATAATAATTTATGTAATAATTTAGATATAGAAAACAATCAAAAAGAAGTAAATCAATTATTAGATAATAATAAAGATGAAGATGTAGTAGATATTTTTGCTGATGTTGAACCATTAGTGCAAAATACAGAAGAAATAGTTCCAATAGAGTTGGATGAATTATCTGAACCAGAAAATCATGATGAAGAAAATAATTCAAATGAAAACAATCATCATGAAGAAAAAATGAATGATTTTCATATTCCACATTATCATTTTGATGCAAATGGAATAATTATTTCTGAATAATATGTTTAAGTCAATAATTTTGACTTTTTTTGTTCATAAAATAACTATGATATAAATCGACAAAAGTAGAAATATTTCCCTATTCCCAATATAAATAATATATGCTAGGATACATAACCAAGGGAGGGAAAATGAAAAAAATTATTTTAATTTGTAGTGTATTTTTAATTGTGATGAAAGGTGTTTGTGCAAACGAAAATGATTATTATATAAATGTTAATGGCAAAAATTATTTATACCAAAATATGATAATCAATAATAGATTAGGATTTAATTTATTTATAGAAGAAGAGATAGAAATTAAAGAATCTAGAATAATTAATAATTTGGCATATATTGCAAATTTAAAAAACAATGATTTATATAGTGTTGTTATTCAAATGTTAATTTGGCAAAAAATATATCCTCATTATAGTTTTTATATAGAGTATAATAATAGAAAAGTTAATGTTGAAAATATAATTAAAGAAATTGATGAAATGATTGCTAATTTTGATAAGGATCCAGATATCAAAGATAAATATTATCAAATTGATTATGAGAAAAAATTAAAAATTATTACAAATGTTAATTTAGCTAGTTATTATTTAGAAGATTGTTCCGCAAGCATTACAGGTAATTCAGCTGAATTAAGCTTATTTCATGTAGGATTAAAAAAAATTCATTTTTTACAAAAAGAGTTAAAAAGACGAGAAAATTATATTTATGCTGATGAATTTTATTATAAACCATTTACAATTATGGTTGATGTTAAAGCAAATATTGTCAATTTAAATTTTATAATGGATGAGGAAAAGTATAATTTTAAATATGGAATATTTGATCAAAATGGCAATTTATTAAAAGTGTTTGACATAAATAATCATAATAATAAGATATATTTTAAAAAGGGCTCTGATGTTTATTTAAAAGAATTAACTGAAGATTCAATATACGAATTAAGCGAAAATATTTTACTACAAAATAAGGATCAAGAATATAGTATCGATATTTATAAAAAAAAGAAAATGTTCAATATAACAATAAATACATTATTATTTAATTACGGAGATAAAGAAAGTTTTGAAAAAACTTATACAGATGTTTCTATATATAATAAAAATATGCAGTTAATTCAAAATACAAAGTGTATAGAATATTGCAAATTTAATTTAGAAGCTGACAGCTATATTTTTGAAGATAATATATCAAAATATAAATTGTTTGTAGATTTAACTGCCGATAGTGAAATATTTTTACAGAGGTATTACATAAATAGTATTTTAACTTTTGAAAAAGTAGAAAATATATATAAAGGCAATGATAATATTGCTTTTGAACAAAATGAAAACTTTATTAATTTTATTGATTTTGTTCTTCCTGAAAAATATACTATTATTATTAATGGTAAAAAATATGTATTAAATTTATCTGATAATAATAATTATATTTATTTAAATGACTATGGATTAGTTTATTTTTATCAATTAGAAAATTTAGAAGAAAATGATAACATAATAAATAAAAATGAAACTAGTAGTGATGATTCAATAATAATAAAAGTACCTGATACTAATTTAGAATATCAGATAAATAAGGAATATATATATGTTAAGAAAAAAAATATGTTTTATATTAGTGATAGTTTTGTTAATTTTTTTGTTTAGTAAACAAAATTCTATACAAGTATTCGATAATAATATAGATTATAAATATAATAGTCAAAACTATTGGGGAATATTAATTATACCAAAAATTAATATAAAATTAAAATTTTATAAATATGATAGCCCTTTAAATGATGTTTCTAAAAATATTGAAATGATAAATACCTCTATAAATGATACATATTTAATAGCTGCTCATTCAGGCATTGGCCAAAAAGCTTATTTTAATGATTTATATTTATTAGAAGAAGGTGATGATATATATTTACAATTTAAAGATGAAAAAAAGCATTATATTATAAATAAAATTTATAAAATACCTAAAACTGGTGAAATATCTATTAGTAAAGAAAAACACAAAATATATTTAACTACATGTGATCAATTAATTAAAGGCTATCAATTAGTAGTTGAAGGTAGTTTAATTAATTAATTGTTTGTATATTAAGTTACAATTATGAATAATATTTTAGTTTTTATTTAAGATAGGTAAAAATACTATTATTTTTTAATAATATTTGATATAATTTATGAGTTAGGAGTAAGATTAACATGGGAAAAACAAGAAGTGAACTTCGAGAAAAAATAATGATTATTTTATATCAAATAGACATCTATAAAGATCGTAATATTAAGTATGATGTTGATAAAATTATCAAAGAAAATATTGAAGTTGAAAATGAATTTGTCAAAAATATGGTTTACGGTGTTATAACTTATAAGGATGAATTAGATAACATAGCCAATAGTTTAATGAAGGAATGGACAATTGATCGTATAGATAAATCGGGAGCAGCGATTCTTAGATTGGCTTTATATGAACTTAAGTATGAAGATACTCCGGAAGTTGTAGTAATTAATGAAGCGATAGAATTAGCTAAAAAATATAGTGATGAATCGGTTAGAAAAATAATTAATGCGGTTTTAGATAAATATATAAATAATTGAGGTAATGATGGATAAAGAATATATTAAAATAAGTGAGTTAAATAATTATATAAAAAGTATATTAGATAGAGATGTATTTTTAAATAAGGTGTATTTAAAGGGAGAAATAAGTAATTTTAAAAATCACACTAGGGGGCATTTATATTTTACATTAAAAGATGATACATCGAGAATTAGTGCAGTAATGTTTCAAAGTAGTGCATCAAAACTTACTTTTGTTCCTGAAGATGGAATGAATGTATTAGTAAGTGGTAGAATTTCCGCATATCCTACTCAAGGATCTTATCAAATATATATTGATACAATGGAACCAGATGGTTTAGGTGCTTTATATATTGAATATGAAAAATTAAAGAAAAAATTAGCTGCTCAAGGATTATTTGCTCAAGATCATAAAGTGCCAATTCCAAAATTTCCGAATCGTATTGGAGTTATTACCGCATCAACTGGAGCAGCGGTTAGAGATATTATGAGTACCATTAAAAGACGTTATCCTCTTTGTGAGGCCATTTTGTTTCCTTGCCTAGTTCAAGGAAAAGATGCAGCAGCAGATATTGTAAGGCAAATAAAAAGAGCTGATGAATATGGAGTTGATACAATAATTGTTGGTCGTGGTGGAGGATCAATCGAAGATTTATGGGCATTTAATGAAGAAATAGTTGCTCATGCCATATATGAATGTAAGACCCCAATAATTAGTGCTGTAGGTCATGAAATTGATTGGACAATTGCTGATTTCGTTGCAGATTTACGAGCGCCAACACCAACTGGAGCAGCCGAAATGGCTGTGCCAACTGTCTTAGATATAAAAACTTTAATAGATAATTATAAAATTAGACTTAATAAAAATATTAAAAATATGATTAATACTAAATTTATTAAATTAAGAAGTTTAAAACAAAGTTTTATACTTAAAAACCCAATGAGTATGTATGAAGTAAAAGAGCAAAAGTTAGATTCTTTAATAGATACTTTAAATAAAGATATAAAAAATATTTTAGCTGATAAAGAAAATAAATTAAGTAAAATTATGATGTCAGTCGTAATTCAAAATCCTCATAATTTAATAAAAGATAAAAAAGTAAAATTTGATTTATTAGTGAATACCTTAAAATTAGTTAATCCCCTAGGTATACTTGATAAAGGTTACTCACTAGTTGAATTGAATAATAAAATTATTAAGTCGAGTAAAGATGTCCAAATAAATGATATCTTAGATATAAGATTGCATGAAGGAAACATTAAAGCTGAAGTAAAAAAAATAAATTAATCGTTGACAAACATATGTTTGCCAGTTATAATATTGTTAATTAAAGTGTTATAAGGGGGTATTTTTATGAATGGAGAAAAAATGCACTTAATCAACAAATTATTTGAAGGAAAAAATATTAGAACTGTTTGGTCTAAAGATGATGAAAAATATTATGTTAGTGTTGTTGATGTGGTTGGGGTTTTGTCAGAAAGCTCTAGGCCTCGTAAATATTGGAGTGATCTAAAAAAGAAAATTTATGATGAGGGAAGTGAAGTGCCCGAAAAAATCGGACAGTTAAAATTAAAGTCAGAAGATGGTAAATATCGGTTGACTGATGTTGTTGATATTAAAGGAATGTTCAGAATAATTGAATCGATTCCATCAAAAAATGCTGAACCTATAAAACTAAGGATATGATGAAACATGGATTGCTAAAAGAATTAAAACATTACAAGAAAGAAAACAACTTACAGATATTGGAAAAGAAAATGGAATAAATGAGAATTTTGAATATGCTATACTAACTAATGAAATATATAAAAGTTGGTCAGGAATGACTGCCAAAGAATATAAAGAATATAAAGGGCTTAGAAAAGAGTCATTAAGAGATAATATGGATAGTATTGAGCTTATATTAACTGATTTATCAGAAGAAGCAACTAAGAGATTAGCAGCAAAGAAAAGACCTATTGGTTTAGAAGAAAACATAAAGGTTGCTAAAATTGGTGGCAATGTTGCTAAGGCAGCTAGAGATAACTTAGAAGAAAATCTAGGTGAAAGTGTTGTAACAAAAGATAATAATTTAAATTATAAATATATGGAAGATAATAAAATATTGGAGGTAAAATAATGGAATTAGAAAAAACTTTTGAAAATGCATTACAAGAATTGGAAACTATTGTGAAGGAATTAGAAAGTGGTAACGTTGATTTAGATAATGCTATAAATAAGTATACTGAAGCTATGAAATTAGCTAAATTTTGTAGTGAAAAGTTAAATGATGCAACTACAAAGGTTAATAAAATTTTAACTGAAGATAATAAACTCGAAAAATTTAATGCTGAATAAGGAGGATAATCATGGAAGTCAAAGAAATAACTAATCGTGATGTCGATTTTGCTCAGTGGTATACTGATGTTTGTAAAAAAGCTGACTTAGTAGATTACTCTAGTGTCAAGGGAAGTATGATAATTAGACCACTTGGTTATGCAATTTGGGAAGAAATGCAAAAAACTCTAGATAGAATGTTTAAAGAAACTGGACATGAAAATGTGCAAATGCCCATGTTTATTCCAGAGTCTTTATTAAATGTTGAAAAAGAACATGTTAAAGGATTTGCTCCCGAAGCAGCATGGGTTACTTATGGTGGTAGTGAAAAACTAGAAGAAAGAATGTGTGTGCGTCCAACTAGTGAAGTATTATTTTGTGATCACTACAAAAAAATAATTAAAACCTATAGAGATTTACCAAAACTTTATAATCAATGGTGTACCATAGTAAGATGGGAAAAGACTACTAGGCCATTTCTTAGAAGTAGAGAAATACTTTGGCAAGAAGGACATACTATGCACAGAACTGCCGAAGAAGCAATTGAAGAAACATTACGGATGTTTAATGTTTATAAAACATTTCAAGAAGATTACTTAGCTATACCAGTTATTACTGGTAGGAAAACTGAAAAAGAAAAATTTGCCGGAGCAGAAGCAACATATACTTTGGAAGCCATGATGTATGATGGAAATGCTTTACAAAATGGGACTAGTCATTATTTTGGCGATAATTTTGCCAAAGCATTTGGTATAAAATTTACTGACGCTGATAATACTTTAAAAACTCCATATCAAACTAGTTGGGGAGTTTCTACCAGAATGATTGGTGCCTTAATCATGGTTCATGGCGATGATCGAGGATTAGTTCTTCCGCCGAAGATTGCTCCATTTAAAGTTATAATTATTCCAATCGGGGATGTATCAGAAAAACTAGAAGAATTAAAATTATCTTTAAAAAATGCTGATATAACTTATAAAGTAGATGATTCTAATAAAACCCCAGGCTTTAAATTTGCAGAAGCAGAAGTAAAAGGATATCCAATTAGAATAGAGCTTGGTAAAAGAGATTTAGAACAAGATAAGGTTACATTGGTAAGAAGAGATACGTTAGAAAAAACAATTGTTTCCTTTGATAGTATCGCTAGTGAAGTAAATAAGTTACTAGAAATGATGCAAAAAGATATGTTTAATAAAGCCAAGATTCGTCGTGATAGTATGATATATGATGCTAAAACTTATGATGAACTATTAGATATTGCAAAAACAAAACAGGGTTTTGTAAAAATTAATTGGTGTGGTAGCGAAGAATGCGAAAATAAAATAAAAGAAGATACTGCCATGAAAAGTAGATGTTTAATTGAAGATGAAAATGTAACAGGTCCTTGTACAGTATGTGGTAAGAAGGCTAATACAAGACTTTACGTTGGTAAACAATATTAATTAAATAATTACCTAATAATAGTTTATAATATTATTAGGTGATATTTTTTGAAAAAGATTTTTTTACTTTTATTTGTTTTATTGTTTGTAGGAATAGTTGTATATTTAGGATTTAATTATGAAAGGTTTTTTTTAGAAAAAAGTAATGCTGAAAAGAAAGAAAATCTAGATAAGAATGAAGAGAAAATAGATGAGCTTAAAGTAATGATTGAAGGCATGACATTGGAAGAAAAAGTTGGTCAAATGTTTATGGTAAGAGTACCTTTAGAAAATGCTCAAGAAATGGTATCCAAATATCATTTAGGGGGTTATATTCTTTTTGCTAGAGATTTTGAAGGTAAAACTAAGGAAGAAGTGATTAATACTATTAGATCTTATCAAGATGTATCAAGTATTCCTATGTTAATTGGAGTTGATGAAGAAGGTGGAAGTGTTGTAAGAGTATCAAAATTTAAAAAACTTAGAGATACTCCTTTTGCATCTTCTCAAGAAATTTATGAATCTAATGGTTTTGAAGGAATTAAAAATGATACTTTAGATAAAGCAAGATTTTTAAAAGATTTTGGGATAAATGTCAATTTTGCTCCAGTTGCTGATGTTTCTATTAATGCAAATGATTATATTTATAAAAGAAGTTTTGGTCAAGATGCTCAAAAAACCTCGCAGTATGTAAGTGTTGTAGTAAATGCAATGAATGATGCTAAAATTGGTTCTGTTTTAAAGCACTTTCCTGGATATGGAAATAACGTTGATACTCATACAGGTATATCAATTGATAATAGAAGTTTAGATAATTTTAAAGAAAGCGATTTTTTACCATTTGAAGCTGGCATAAGAGCCGGTGCAGATATAGTGCTTGTTTCTCATAATATAATTACTGCAGTTGATTCTAATAATCCAGCATCACTTTCTAAAGATATACATGACATTTTACGTAATGATTTAAATTTTGATGGTGTAATAATTACAGATGATTTATATATGGATGCAATAAGTAAATATTTAGAAAATGCAGAAGCAGCAGTAAAAGCTGTTCTGGCTGGGAATGATTTAATTTGCACAACTGAATTTGAGAGTCAAATACCAGCAGTAATAAAAGCTGTACAAGATGGAACAATTGCCGAAAAACAAATAAATGAATCAGTAAAAAAAATATTAAAATTAAAAATGAAATTAGAACTAATTTAGTCAAAAATCTTGACTTTTTTTTTTTTTTTTTTATAGTATGGGGAAAAATAGAGGTGTAGTGATGAACAAAAAAATAATGGTAATAACCATATTATCAATAGTAACTGGATTAGTGATATTAAATATAGCGAATAAAAAAGAAAATGCTATAAAAGAAATAGAGAAACAAATAACTAATACCAATATGTTAACAATGATGTTAGAAACAGAAGCAGGAACTGGTAATTATGAAGAAGTAACTCAAAGTGAGTGGCCACAAGATGGTTATATTTTTAATGAATCATTAAGTAGATGTGAAAATGGCGGAACACTTTCCTGGGATGATGATGCTAAAAAAGTAATAATGAAGTCTAACAGTTCTGATAAGTGCTATGTGTATTTTGATTTAGAATCACCAACATTTGCAGAATATATAATAAATACAGTATATACATCTGATGGAGCAAATGGGTTATATTATCATGATGGAGTAGGAACATATACAAATGCCGATCAAGAAGCCGGAGATAACTCATATAGATATAGTGGAGCAGATTATGCTTTAACCAGTAAAGCAAGTTCATATTCTAAAGTATATGATGCTAGTACTAATGATAATGGATTGATTAAATTTTATTGTGAAACATCTGATTACTCATGTAATTATATTGGATGCGATCATGAAATTAGTTGTGATTTATCATACTATTATGTGGCATATGATTCAAATGTCCATTATGCAACTATGAATGGTGCACTTAAAAAAGCTCTAGCAGATGGATATATAGAAGAAGTTATGAATAATTTCGTTTGCTTTGGTTCGGATGCAGCAACATGTCCAAATGATAATTTATATCGCATAATCGGCTTATTTGATGATGATGTGGATGGTGCTTATAATCTAAAATTGATAAAAGCAGATTTTGTCACTACTCAAATGTTAGGAAGAGATGGTGAATATTATGGAAATTATCGATTTACTACTACTAATTACAAAGGAAATATGAATACAAGTACCATAGCAGCATATAGATGGAATTATGATGCAAGTATAAGTGAGTATGGATCAAATAATTGGACAACAAGTGAATTAAATCAAATAAATTTAAATACAAATTATCTAAATTATTTAAATAATTTAGATAGTAAATGGGTAAATGTGATAGCAACAACAACTTGGCATTTAGGGAGCATGAAAGGTCCTGCCCATACTGTTAAATTATTCTATGAAGGAGAAAGAAACAATGCGGGATATGATGATAATCCAACAACATATCGTGATGAAATAGGCTTAATGTATCCAAGTGATTATGGCTATGCAGCAAGTCCTGATAATTGGGCAACTATCTTAGGCAGTTATAGTAGTGCTAATGCTAATAATTGGATCTATATGGGATTACATGAATGGACATTAACATCGCATTCGTCAAACATTTACATCGCATTTCTTTTAGCCTCTGGCAATTTGAGCAGCTACAGTGCAGGCGATGGTTTTGCCATTAGACCAGTCTTCTATCTAAAATCTAATGTGAGTATTAGCAGCGGATCTGGAAATTCGAGTGATCCATATCGTTTGGCAATTTAAAAGAGCTATCTTGCTTGATAACTCTTAATTTTTTTCTCCTTCTTCTAACATTGTTGTAATAAATATACCATAACCTGTTGTTGGATTATCGATAACTACATGTGTAACAGCACCAATTATTTTATCATTTTGAATTATTGGCGATCCACTCATTCCTTGAACAACTCCGCCGGTTTTATCCAATAATTCTTCATCATCTATAACAAATGAAATATTTTTTATAGATGATGTTTCATTTATCGCTGTTATTTCAATACTATAATCTTTTATTTTTTCTCCTTCTAATACGGTATAAATTGTTGCTTTTCCAATCTTTATTTCATCTGGTGTTGCAACTTCATATAATTCTTTGTTTGGTAAATCATTTTCATAAATACCATATATACCTACATTAGTATTTTTTAAAATTTTCCCGTATGTTGTATCATAATAGAATTTAGCATTTTTACTTCCGGGTATACCATTAGAACTTTTATCAATTCCAGTAATATAATTTCTAAATATGATACCACTTTTAATTTCTACGACAGTATTAGTATTTGATTCAACTATTTCGTGTCCGAGAGCACCAAATATTTTTGTTTCGGGATCTATATAAGATAATGTACCAATACCAGTTATTGAATCCTTTACATATAAACCTGTTTTATAGACATCATCATCTTTTATTAGTTCTAATTTACTAGTTTTTTCTTTCCCGTTTCTATTATAAGTAACTTCTACAAAACCATCATCGACATTATCCTCAATTACTGCTGTTAATTCATTAACTGTTGTTACTTCTGTTCCATTTACTTTTGTTATATAATCTCCTGATTTTATAACTGGATTTCCTTTATTGAATTTCCCATTTATTTGATAAAATCCTATTACCATAATTCCATCACTATTAATTTCAATGCCTAAAGTTTCACCACCCGGAATTATGTAATCTGAATAGGCTAATACATTTAATGGCAATAAAATAAAGGAAATTAATAATATTTTTAATTTTTTCACATCTATCACCATCTAACATTATTATGGATTAAAACAATCATATTACTAAACCAATAATTGGTATTAAAAATCATTTAAAAAGTTTTCTAACCATTTATCGACCATTGCAATAGATTTAATATCTATATTTTCACTTGTGGAATGAGCATTTTTAATATTTGGTGATATAACAGCGATTTCTAAATTAGGGATTTTTTCTTGAAAATATTCAACCTCTAAAGTAATATGTAAATTCTTAACTTGAGGTAAAGTATTATAAGGAGAACTTTTAATTAAGGCTTTTATTAATTTAGAATTTAAATATGAATGAAAAGGAGGGTGATAATCTAATATGTTTAAAATAAAACAAAATTTTTTGCAATAATTGCTAAGTTTTTGAAGTATTTTTTTCTTTATTAATACATTATTAAATTTATCAATTTCCCAATAAAGATTTCTCATTTTGGCATAGTCGATTAAAAATTTAACTATTTTTTCTTCATAACCAGATTTCCTGGGAATTTTAGTAATTTCCTTAAAAAAGTTAATAGTTTTGCTCAAAATTAACATTGCCCTTCATAAATTATTATTAATAATAGTAATTGGTTTTATACTCTAAATAACTTTCAAAATAATTATTTTCATGCTATATTATAAGGGGTGATTAACTTGCGCATGATAGATCGATTTCCAATTAAAAAAAATATAAAATTGTATCGAACAATTCAAAAAATAGTAAATCCCAATATTGTTAAAAATAAAAAATATGAGGATGTATTATTGGAAAACATACCAATCAGAATATTTGATCCCCATCAAAGTGACAAAATAATTATATATATTCATGGAGGAGGATGGGTTTCAGGAACATTGGATACTCATAGTAATATTTGTTATAAGTTAGCTGATGAATTAAAAAGAAAAGTCATATCTATTGGTTATAGATTAGCTCCGGAATATCCATATCCAACTGGATTTAACGATTGTTACTTTGTAATTAAAAATATAATGGATAACACCAATTGGAATAATGTTTTATTAATGGGAGACTCTGCTGGAGGTAATTTAGCTATGGGGATAAGTTTAAAAGCATTGCACCAAAAGGATTTTAGATGTAAAAAGTTGATATTGATTTATCCTGCGACTCAAACAGATTATACTTTAAATTCCAAATATGTGTCTTTGAATACTAATAGCAAAAAAGGCTTTTTAACGAGAAAAATATTAGAAGATTATATTAATATGTATTTACCTGATGAGTATAAAATGGATCAATATGTTAATTTATTACAAGCAAAAAAAATGTTTGGATTACCAAAAACCATGATTGTTACAGGAACTAATGATCCCTTACATGATGAAGGAGTATGCCTTGTAAAAAAGTTAAAACGACATTTAGTTAGTGTAGTTCATTATGATTTAAAAGATGCTTATCATGGTTATTTTACTAATATTTTTGATAAAAAATATACTACATTAACCATAGAATTAATAAAAGGATTTATAGGTGATAAAAGTGAGTAAATGGTATAGATTAGATAATGCCGCCAAGATATTTCCACCATCAAAGAATAAATATGATTCCAAAATATTTCGTTTTACAGTTAGTTTAGTGGAAAATGTCGATAAAGATATTTTAAATGTTGCACTAACAAAAACTTTACAAGAATATCCTATTTTTAGATCTGTACTCAAAAGAGGATTATTTTGGTATTATCTTGAAGAATCAAATATTAAGCCTGTAGTAGTTGAAGAACACTTGCGACCATGTAGTGAGTTTGATACGGGATTATTATTTCAAGTAACATATTATAAAAAAAGAATTAATTTGGAAGTAAATCATGCTTTAACTGATGGGACAGGAACATTGATGTTTTTAAAAACTTTGGTTGTTAACTACTTGGAAGAAAAATACAAAATTAATAGTAAAGAGGCAATTAATAAAGCTAGTATTAAGGAAAGTAGTAATGATTCATTTAGAAAGTATTATACAGGGAAAATAAAAAAATCGATAACGAGCAGCAAAATAGCCTATAAAATTAAAGACGAAAAATATGTAGAAAATAGACTTAAAATAATTGAAGGAATAGTAGATGTCAATAGTTTATTAAAATTAGCTAAAAAATACAATGTTACTTTGACAGTTTATTTAGTTAGTTTACTTATAAAATGTATTGGTGAATCGATGGAATTAAAAGCTCGTAAGAAGCCAATTGTTGTTACTGTACCTGTTAATTTACGTAATTATTATCCGTCTTATACAGTTCGTAATTTTTTTAATGCAGTTAATATAAGTTTTAAATATAATGGTGAAGACATTGCTGATATTATAAAAGTCGTAAATGAAGAATTCAAACGAAATTTAACTAAAGAAAATGTAGAAAATAAAATGAATAATATGGCTAAATTAGAAGATATTTTCATACTTAGACTAATACCCATATTTATTAAAGACTTAGTTTTAAGATATGCTTATAAATTTACTGAAAATTATGCTACTATGACATTATCAAATATTGGCATTATTGATATTCCTGAAGTATATCAAAAATATATAGATTATTTTGATGTATTTATTAGTACTTCTAAAATTCAGTTATGTATGTGTTCATATTTAAATAAAATGCTGCTTACATTTACATCACAATTTGTAAATAGTGAAATAGAAAAAAATTTTTTCCGTTATTTAACAGCTGAAGGTATAAATGTGACAATTAACACTAACAAAATAGGAGGAGACAAATGAGTAAATGTTTAAAATGTAATGTCAATATAGCTAGTAGTACTAATATTTGTCCTTTATGTAATAATCCCATTAAAGTTGAAAACGTTAATGATGTATTTCCTATAATTGAATATAATTATAAAAACCATAAATTTCTATATAATTTATTGAAATTTTTATCTATTGTTGCAATATTTGTTTGTATTTTTTTTAACTTTATTGTCAGTAGAACTCTTTCTTGGTCACTTTTTGTAGTAGCTGGTATTATATCTTTTTGGTTGACACTTATAACAGCAATAAAGGGTAGAAAGCACTTTATAAGAATGCTATTTGCAGAAATGATTTTAATTATTTTAATATCATTTATGTGGGATTATTTTACAGGCTTTAATAAATGGAGTATTAATTATTGTTTACCATTTATTTGTAGTATTTATACCATTGCTATTTTAATAATGCGCTTATTTCGGAAAAGACTAGCTAAAGAATTTATCTTTTATGCAACTATTAATTCCTTAATTGGCCTAGTTCCAGGAATACTTATAATTTTTAATAAAGTAGATGTTTTATGGCCAAGTTTTATATCTGTAATTATTAGTTTGGTAATCTTAGCATTTTTATTAGTGTTTAATAAAAAACAAATGAAAAATGAATTAGAAAGAAGGTTTCATATATAATGGATCTAACTTTTCAAATAAATGAAGAAGAAAAATTTAATGTCCGTAGTGCTGCAGTAATAAAATATAATGATTATTATTTAATAGGTAAAAGAGATGATAAAGATTACTATAGCATTCCTGGAGGGAGAATAAATTTTGGCGAGGATAGTAAAAGGGCAGTTATAAGAGAATTAAAAGAAGAATTGAATTTTGATGTATCCTTAGATAATATAAAATTAGTTAGAATAATAGAAAATTTTTTCTATTTTAAAGATAATACTCAATGTCATGAATATTTATTTATCTATGAAATTGAAGGAGCAAAAGAAATATTTTTGCGGGGTAATTTTATAAATTTAGAAAATCCTAATATGCATATGTTATGGTATAAAAAAGAGGATTTTTTAAAACTAAATATTAAACCGGATCTTATCAAAGAAATAGTTTTTGATAATACTTTTAAACATATTATTTTTAAAGAAGAAAAAACGTCCTAAAAGTGGACGTTTTAAAGTGTTTCAATATTATTATCTAGTGATTCAATAGTTGCATTTTCATGATTATTTGGCTTACCCATAAATGCTGCTTTTATATCTTCTTCATCTTCACCGATGTCATCTTCAACATCGATTACTCTTAATATTTCATCAATGCTAGTATAACCTTCTACAACTTTTTCTAAACCATCTTGTAAAAGACTAGTAACATCACTTTGATTGTAAACTAAATGTCTCAATTCATTTTTACGAACATTGTTTGTAATAGCATCTCTTATTTCTTGAGTGATGATTAATACTTCATGAAGAGCAATTCGACCAGTATAGCCATTGATGCATTCACTACAACCATGAGGTGTATATATTGCTTCAACATTTTGATGAAGTACTTTTTCAAATAAATTTTTTTCAAAATCAGTAGTAGGTCTGCTTGTTCGACATTTTGGGCATAATCGTTTAACAAGTCTTTGAGAAATTATACCTGTAAGAGCACTACCAAGTAAGTATCTTTCAACTTCCATATCGAGTAGTCTTTCAATAGTATTTAAAGAATTGTTAGTGTGAATTGTTGAAAGTACTAGGTGTCCTGTAATTGATGCTCGAACAGCTATACGTGCCGTTTCATCATCTCGGATTTCTCCAATCATTATAACATCAGGGTCTTGACGAAGGATACTTCTTAAAGTATTACCAAATGTAAGCCCAATATCACTCATTACTTGAACTTGATTAATACCAGTTATTTTCATTTCTACTGGATCTTCAACAGTTATAATATTTCTAGAAACAGTATTTAAAATTTGAAGCATAGCATATACGGTAGTTGATTTACCAGATCCTGTAGCCCCAGCAACTAAGATGATTCCGTTAGGCATTTTAATAAGTTTATTGATTTTGTCTAAGTTTTTATCAGACAAACCAAGATTATTTAATCCGGCTGTACTCATTGTATAATTTAAAATACGAATAACAATTTTTTCCCCATCAACAATTGGTAAACTAGAAACACGAAGATCGAGGTCTAATTGATTGGTTAAATTTTTTATTGCACCATCTTGTGGTAATCTTGTTTCAGTAATGTTCATGCCAGATATAATTTTGATTCTAGTTAAAAGATTTTTTTTTACAAAATTAGGAACTTTAGCGTATTCTAAAAGTTCTCCATCTATTCTAATGCGCACATTAAGTTCATTTTCGGTGGGATCAAAATGAATATCTGATGCGTTTTTATTGATAGCATCTATTATCATTTCATTGACAATATCTACTACAGGTTTATTTTCATAATCAAAATCTCTAAACATAATGTATCACACATACCTTTATTCTTAAATTAATTATACACCAAATGCTTTTATTCTACAACTGTAAAATTATACTTTTTAAAAAATGATATATAGTGTATAATTAGGTTAGAAATGAAAGCTGGTGATATATTGGTAATTGGTATAGATTTAGATGATACACTAGTTGAAACCACCAAAGAGGCTAATAAAAAAATGTGGGAAAATGAAAAATATAAAAATATAAAAGATTTTCATATGTTAAATAAAAAGGAATATAATATTTTTTTAAAAAAACATATTAAAAGTATCCAAGAAAATGCCAATTTAAAGGAAAATGCATTAAAAGTTCTTAATTGGTTAAAAGAAAATAATGTTAATATTGTAATTATAACTGCCAGAGGTTCGAAAAATTTTGATTTTTTGATTCCTATTACTGATATATATTTAAAAAATAATAAAGTTCCTTACGATGATATTATATATAGGCAAACAGTAAAGGGAAAAACTTGTAAAAAGTATAATGTAGATTTATTTATAGATGATAAAGAAGAAGTTTTAGATGATATTAATAAATATGGTATAAAGGTACTTAAAATGAATAATAACCAAGAAAATAGCAAATATATAACAGTAAATAATTGGCTTGAAATAAAACAATATATTCAAGATAATTTTAATTTTTAGAACTTGACGAACATTATTTCGCGTTATATAATTATTTAAAATAAAGCGGAGGAATTAAAATGGATGATAGAATAATCGAGAGTAAAATAAAGCCCGAAGATTTATTTGAAAAAAATATAAGACCAGAAAGTTTAAATGAATACGTTGGGCAAGAAAAAATAAAAAAAAATTTGCGAGTATTTATCGAAGCTGCTAAAATGCGTAATGAGCCTTTAGATCATGTTTTATTATACGGGCCACCTGGTTTAGGTAAAACAACTTTAGCTCATATTATAGCCAATGAAATGGGAAGTAATATTAAAACGGCCACAGGTCCATCAATTGAAAAAAGTGGCGATCTTGCGGCTATATTATCGGGGCTAGATCCAGGCGATGTTTTATTTATTGACGAAATTCATCGTATACCTTCTTTTATTGAAGAAATACTTTATTCAGCAATGGAAGATTTTACTATTAATATAGTAATAGGTACTGAAGGAAAAAGCCGAAGTGTTAAAATTGATTTGCCACCATTTACTTTAGTAGGTGCTACAACTAGAGCTGGTGATTTGTCAAGTCCTCTTCGTGATAGATTTGGGATTGTCAATAAATTAGAATTTTATACTGATACGGAATTAGCTAATATCATTAAAAGAACAAGTAATGTTTTAGATATGGATATTGATGATGATGCAGCAGTAGAATTAGCAAAAAGAAGTCGAAAAACTCCTCGAATAGCAAATAGATTATTTAAAAGAGTTCGAGATTTTGCATTAGTAGAGGGCGAAGGAAAAATTGATTTAACAATAACTTTATCTTCATTAGATCGACTTAATGTTGACAAATATGGTTTAGATAATATTGATATTGAGTATTTAGAAGCGTTAATAAACAAATTTAATGGTGGACCTGTAGGAGTTGAAACAATATCTACAGCAATAGGAGAAGAAATATCGACAATAGAAGATGTAGTTGAACCTTTTTTACTACAAGAAGGTTTTATTAAAAGAACGAGAAGTGGACGAGTTGCAACAGAAAAATCATATGAACATTTGGGAATTGATCATAATCGTTCATTATTTGAAGGTGGTGGATTATTTTGATTTTAGATGGTAAAAAAATAAAAAATGATCTTTTAGAAAATTTTAAAGAGAAAATAAAAACGGAAAAATTATATATCAAATTAGCAATAATATTAGTTGGAAATAATGAAGCTAGTAAAATATACATAAAAAATAAAGAAAAGGCTTGCGATTATGTTGGAATAAAAGTTGAAAAATATTTATTAGAAGAAAATATTACTGAAAACGATTTATTAAAATTAATTGATAAATTAAATAATGATACAAATACAACCGGGATCATTTTGCAAAGCCCAATACCAAGTCATTTGGATTTTGATAAGTGTAGTAATTATATTCAAGCATCTAAAGATGTTGATGGATTTACTAAAGAAAATATATATAAATTATATTTGGGTAAAAAAACTATTTTGCCATGTACCGTAAAAGGAATTATAAAATTATTGGAAATTTATAATATTCCTATAGAAGGATCTAATGCCGTTATTGTTGGAAGGGGTAATATTGTGGGGCATCCATTAAGTTTAGCTTTATTAAATAAAAATGCCACAGTTACTGTTGCCCATTCTAAAACTAAAAATTTAAAAAATATTACTAGAAATGCAGACATTTTAATAAGTGCTACAGGTAAGCCACATCTTATACAAAAAGATTATGTAAAAAAGGATGCTGTTGTAATAGATGTTGGTGTTAGTAGAGTAAATGGTAAAATTGTTGGAGATATAGATTTCCGAGAAATTGTAGATATAGCCTCATTTATAACTCCAAATCCTGGAGGAATTGGGCCAATGACAGTAGCTATGATAATTGATAATTTAATAGAAATGGAAGAAAGGAAGAGAAAGGTTGAAAATAAAAATATAAATTTTGCCCATGATAAAAACCGTCAATGAAGACGTTAAAATAAGCCAAA
>CALVVG010000011.1 GCA_944363795.1 uncultured Bacilli bacterium
AAAAGCAAAAACTCTCTAAAACCCCATAAATAGGGACATAGGGAGTTTTTACTTCTTAAAAAGTGTTTAAGTCAGGACTATACCTTTATTATAACTTATTTTTTTTTAAATATCAATTTTTTTTATTTTAAATGTAAACTATACGTTCATCATTTGAACAACAGCTAATATCAATAAAACCATAAGTCCAGCTCCAGTAGCTATTAACATACTCATAGTTTTACCTTCCATTTTTTCCAATCTATTTTTATAACGTGTTTCTCTAGCTTTTTGTTGTAAACTTGAAATAGACCTTGAAAACATCAATATTTGCTCTTGTTTTCGTTCTTGTCTACCTAAACTTAAACGATATAAAAGACGCATCATTCGCATAGAATCTCTTACTGGATATTTACGAGCAAATTCCATGTATGGATCAATTGTATCATCCCCAGCATTTATAGCATCGATCATTTCTTGTAATCCATCTTTAAAGATTTCTGGAGCTTCAGCCATTGATTTACCAATTGCAACAGGTACTGTATAGTGTTGAATTAATATTTCTAAGTTTTTTAAATAATGTGGTAACATGGCATCAATTTCATGCATATGTCGACTATAAAACTTTTTTATATCACTATAAGGTTGTTTAAATATAAAAATTCCCACAACAATTATAATCAATAATTTGACTGCATTTAAGTCTTGAAGCATATAGAAAAATAACAAAACCATTACTATTAAAGCATTTTTTATTCTCTTATTAAATAAAACATCTGGATTCATTGTAACACCGTATTTAGCTCTTACAAAAAAATCCCAATCACTTTCCTTAAGTCTTAAAAAAAGCATTTGATTATCGCTAATCATTTGATTAATATTAATTTGCCCTGATACTGTCATAATGAGAAAAACAATTATGGCTATAATTATAATTTCAATTTGCATTATTCCACCCCTACATCTTCATTGTAGTACTTTTCACCAGAAAGTAAGAAAAATGAATTGATAAGAACAACAGCATGCAAAATTAATTGTACATACCATATTTCAATTAGTTCAATATAATTTTCCTCTCCTAACATATACCTTAGAACAACTACTAATAAATACAATGTTAATCCAAATTTAATAAATCTTCCATGAAAATTTTTTCGGTCCATTTGATCACGATAAACACCTTCAACTAGTGCATCTATATCCATAGACATATTTTCTAATGCTTGACCTGAATCACGAGCACCCTCTTTTGTTATTTGTAAAAATAATTGATGCATATTTTTCACCATATAATACGGATATTTATTATTAAAATATTGTATAGATTCATCAATTGTCCCATTTTGATATGACATATCAATCATTTTTTTAACATCATTTAAAATGGGATTTTCTAAAATTCCAGAATCTCTAACACCTTCAAGAGCTTTAACAAAGCTTTGAGTTGTATTAAATTCCATTATAACATTAGTTGTATAAGTTTGAATTTGTTCAAATAAAAATTCGCTATAAACTCTTTGACATCTTAAATATGCTAAATAAGGTATAAATGAGATTGCAATAATTGCATATATAGCAGCAATTATAATGCTATAAAAATAAAAGTATCCAACTAGTACTGCAAAACCACCAAATAATATAACTTGTGTTATATATTGTCTAGTTGTATATTCTTGCCCTAATTCAACGGCTTTTGCTCTTACTGTTTTAAATGAATAAGGTGCATATTTATCGTATAGCATGGTTGCATTACCAGCTACAAACTTATAAACATTTTCTCCAGGATTACGTCTATAAATTAGGACAAAAGCAGCTATAAGCAACAATATTACCAATTCTAAAAGTGTCCCCATATATAATCCCCTCTCTTATAAACTTTCTATATTTGAATCAATAGCATTATTCAAATCTCCATTAGAGTTATCATCCTTAATAAAATAATTAGCATCCATTTCTACACCTTGAACACCCAAATATGCTATTAAATACTTACTTGGATTATTAAAAGAGAACTTGCCATCTAAACTCTTTTTAAATAAAATATTTGTTTTTGCTTCGTTATTATCATCAACATAAAATTCTACTACTTCAATAATTTCTCTTTGAAATCTTCCTAATTCTTTACTCATATATCCCTTTACATGAATACCTATTTGAACATATCTATGTATAGATTTTAAAAACTGATCTATATCTTGACTATTTTCTAACAAACTATACATACGCATTGGAATATTAAAAGCTCTATCTGAATGAATTGTTGAAATAATATTATGACCTGAAGATATAGAATTTCGAACTGCAGTAACAGCTTCCGCAGAACGAACTTCGGATAATAAAATCCATCTTGGATTTTGTCTCATACAAGTAACTAATACATCAGAGTATGAAGCTATATTATTGGTTTTCATTGCAACTATATCCCGATGTGGAAATATTTTATCTAAGTGTAGTTCCAAAGTATCTTCAATAGTTATTATTTTTTCATTATCTTTAGTATGACTAGCTAAATATTTAACCAATTCGGTTTTACCACTACCAGTTTCTCCACTAACAATAATATTACAATGACCTTCTACGCAAGTCATTAAAAAATCATGTAAATTTTCAGTAACATATTGTTCATTAAGCAATTTTTCTTTATTAAGACGGATTTTGGCAGGCGTCTTTCTTATTAAACAAGCTATCCCATTTGTAGCAATTGAATCATGAACAAAATTAAGACGTAATTCCGCAGATTCAGCATCCAAAAAAGGATGGGCCATATTAAAAGTCTTACCCATTACATTTGAGCATTGAAAAGCTAATTTTTCCATCAATGCATTATTTATTTCTGGTCTCTCTACTCGATAAACACCTTTATCAAGAGTTTTTAGCCATACTTGACCTCCATTAGAATAGGATACGTCAGTTATGTTATCTTCCTCTAAAAACTCTTTTAAAGGCCCAAAATCTATTTGTGAAAATATAGCATCATTCACACTTGTCACCTCTTTTTAATCATTACTTAAATCTAATACCATTCCATCAATTAAACTCTTTAAAGATAAATTAGAATATTCAGTAGTTGCCCCTTCAATAGTATATAACTTATTTCTTGGTACTGGATATAAATCCCAATTTAAAAATTCAATCCAATTCAAATATTCAAACATTTCTGTAGGTACAGCAAAAGATAACCATGCAGGTGTTCTAATATCATTACCATCAAACACGTTTTGACCATTAGAGTCTTTTACTGAAACAACATCAATACTAGTAATAAATTCATCATAAATAATTTGGCCATTAATACTTGCTCTTAACCATAAATCTATTTTATCTCCAGGATAAATTGAGTTAGCATATGTACTAGTATTATCTACCTTTAACCAATATAAGGTATAATCTTTCGGAATATCTTCTTGTTCTCTTTCCTTTAAATCTTCTCTATCGACCACTTGACTAGTATAAAACATTGCACCTTCTTTAATTGAGGTTTCATTTTTTACATATCTACCAACTAGTTGAGAACTCGATGTTATTACATTAACATTTTTTAAAAAATCATTATTGACTTCCACATATTCAAAATCTTCAGATGTAATTTCTTCTGTTGCCGTTATATCCCTAGTTGCTACTGGTACTCTTTGCGGATTTACAGCATTACTAACAGTTCTATTGTAAAAAAACCATAACACTATTACTCCAGCCATAACAGCTAAAATAGTTACTGTATTGCGATTTAATAATATCTTTCGAATGTTATTTACTATGCTATTCATTATTTCCTCCATTCGAATAATCAGCACCCATATCCATTGTTTTATCAGTAATTATTTGTAATAATTGGTCATTAGATATTTCTGTTGATCCACTTTCAGTATTATACAATTTATTTCTTGGTACTGGAGTTATATTTATACCAGATATAAATTCTGCAATTTTTAAATATCTATACATATCTGTAGGTACAGCAAATAGTAACCATGCTGGAGTTCTACCACTAGTAACATCAAATACATTTTGCCCAGATGAATCTCTAACAGCTAATACTTCTATACCTGAAATAAATTTATTAAATACAACTAAACCATTTTGTTTTGTATCCATATATAAATCTATTTTATCTCCAGGATAAATTGAATTAGCAAATGTACTTACATTATTTACTTTTAATTGATATATAGTGTATCCATCTGGTATTTCATCAAATATAGAGTTAGGTAATTCTTCTTTTTCCACTATTTGTGTAGTATAAAACATTCCACCTTTGGGAATTGATGTTCCAGTAGAAACATATTTTCCTACTAAATCATTAACATTAGTTATTACATCAGCATTTTTTAAAAAACTATTACTTATTTCTACCATTTCAATATCATCTTGGGTAATTTCCTCAGTTGCCGAGATATCTTTAGTTGCTACAGGCACTTTTTTCGGATTAACAGCATTGTTTACACGATATGTATAAAAACCAACTAATACTGCTATTCCTACAATAATCCCAACTATTGTAACAGTAGTCTTGTTAGTAAAAAATCTTTTAAAAGTTGTTATCAGACCACCCATTTTATTCCTCCATTTTTATTAAAGTGCATTTCCTTCAATTATAGCATCTATTCTTTCAACCATATCAAATGATTCTGGATCTCCAACAACATTGAAAGTGTTAGATTTACTTTTAACTTCAACACTTACTTTTGGTGGAGCTTCATAAACCCCATAAAAACTTACTGTATATGTAGTTGATAAAGATGCTGTTTCCGCAAATCTTCGCAAAAAGCTTTCATAAAATTTTTCTTTATTAATTTTAATCTCACCATAACTACGATAATAAGAATAATCAACTGCATCTACTAAAGCTGATTCAGTTATTTCTTTTATTAAATAATAATCTTGAGTACTTGAAGTCGTTAAATTTTGCACAAGCATCATTATAACGACTACAAATATTCCCAATAATATTAGCCAGTATCCCCAAAAAGCATTTTTCATTTTTTATTCACCCCTACTTCCATGATGGTCCACCAATCACTGTTAAAGCTCCGGAGTTTTCTTGTAAAGTAGGCATTTCCCAAGAGCTCCATAATGTCCAATAGCCATCTGAATTAGCGGCATCATTATCATCAGATCTATTATCCTTTGGAGTTCTATTGTAAACAACTATATCGTCTCCATATTTAGTAATTAAATCATCAATTACATCACTATAACAATAAATATCTGGTACTACAGTGCCATCATCTAATGTAGCATCATAACATGTTAATGTATCGTTAGCATATCCTCCAGAACCTTCAGCTGCTGAATTAATGCTTTTTAATTCATTAATCAGATCAGTTGTAAGTTTTACACTAAATGCTAATGAAGAATCTTCACCAGTTTTATCATATATCATTTCATTTTCAGATTCAATTTCATCTATTGTAGTTTCTGCTTTATCGACTAACAATTTAAGTGGTTCCATACTAGTAGTAATATTCCAATTAGTCCAATCTTCAGTTGTCGTCCAATTATATCCTGGTTGTCTGTCAACTGAGTTTACATCTGTTGATATTATTGGTTTAAAATTAATGTCAAGTTCATCTAAATTAAATATACAATTAATACATTCAAAATCACATGTTGGACATTCAACCCATTCACAGCCATCTTCATCACATTCAAAATCACAATTTGGACATTCAGGGGAACGACAATCACTTTCATAATAACATAAATAATTACCATCAAAAGTTTCTTCGTCAATACCTTTAGCATATGCAACACTTTCGTCATTTATTTCGATTTCAGTAGTTCCATCTGGATTAACATCTAATCTTACAACATCTATTAATCTACCGAGTTCACCATCATCATAAAATTCACCAAGGTCTTCAATTAATAATTGATATATTCCTCCACCAACAACGCTAGTTGAAACAGGTAGTACATGTTCAAGTGCTTCCAATTGTAATTTATCGCCAGCATAATCATTAACAATAGTTATTTTTCCATTAGCTGCTATTTGATAAAATACTGTTGGTGTTTCATAACTTTGAGCTTTCTTAACAGTTTTTCTAATAAATCTTGCTTGAGATATATCTCGTTTATCATCTGAACATCCTTCACCAGCAAAACAAGTTACATAATTACGAGTTTCATAAGCTCCAGAAACATTAGAAGCATAATTCCATTCATCAATATCTTGAACTTCTTCAGTGATATTTCCTGCTTCCGTTGGATCATCACTATCAGTTTCACCAGTCATATCAAACACATCACTTGCGCCTTCACAAACATATTTATCATCCGCAGTTTCATAACAAACTTCAATTTCACTTTCATATTCAAATTCATCTTCAATAGCTTCTAAGTAATCAGCATCTTGAATAGATGATTGTTTTAATAAATCATAATATGTAGTAAACATTGGTTCATCTTCGCCACGGAATTCATTGTAGAAATATTTTATCTTTTGATTAAATTGATAAACATTTTCCCACATACCAGTACAAGCATTTAAATCTGTAATCAATTTTTGATAATCTTCATAAGCTTCTTCTAAATCAGCTTTAGCTTCTTCTAATCCTTCTTCTAAATCAGCGACCCATTCATTATATCCTTTTGTTGCTGCGTTATTACACCCACCACAGCATCGATTTTTTCCATCTGGTCCACATGGTTCACATGTACAATAATCAGACCAGCCATCGTTATTGCCTTCATGAGTTCCATATTCATAACTACCATTACCTGAATCTTCATCCCACTCAAAAGTTACTTCGTCGTATTCTCCCCATTCTACACTAATTGTAAGTTTAGTACCGCATTTATCTCCGTCACAAGAAAAGTCATTTTCTTCATCTTCATAATCATGAGCTAACATTTCTGTATACATATACCATCTATTCATGGCATCGACCATTCTGCTTTGAGTGCTTTCAATTTCATCTAGATATTTTTCTATATCTATTCCCATATCGTCTACTGTACCAGCAGTATAGCAGTCCTTTTTACCTTCAACTCTAGCAGTTAATTTAAAGTTAGTACCACAATTTACATCAGCAATTATAGGATCAAAAGTAATACCACCTAGAGCTTCTTCATTATCTGTCCAAGTAACATAATCTTCCTTACAAAATACTGAACAAAATTCATTATCAGAATTTACTCCACCATTATCTTCGGCAAGCAAATAACTATTTTGTGCTTCATCTGTATTGTTTAATATACATTTTTTAATTTCTTCTGAAGTATAAACATTGGCAACAGCATCTTCTTCATCATCACTACAAACTGGAACTTCAATTACAGTTTCACAAATTTCACTTTGTTCTGCGCATGTTATTCTACCACTAACTTCACCAGTTTGAGCTCCACCTTCTTCATCGGCTTTAGCTACTACAAAAAATCTTTGTGTATTAGTTGTACTAGGTCTTAATAAAGCACCATAGTATTCGACACTTGTATCATGATAATCATAACTCAATGTAAAATCTGCTGCTGTACATTCTTCAATTGTTAAATCTTTAGAAACCAAAACTCGTATTCTTATTGTTCCACTTCTTTTATCTTGCAAATCTGTTAAAGATCCTGTAGGTAGCGCTTTAGATATATCTGTACTAGCATCTAAAGTTGTCCAATCTATATTTTCGGTAGAATATTCTATTGAATCTATAGAAATGCCATTTTCTGAGCAAGTAGGGCAATCGATTTGAACATTATTAATATAACCTTCTTCCGCAGCAATATTGTTTACGTCCATATTAATATACACATATTCTTTTGCTGTAGTTTCATTTTTTTCAACAGATTCTGTATCTCCAACTCTAGCATCAATTGAAAATGCTAAATTTTTGTTTCGATAGTAATCAACTGCAGCTTCAACACCTAATCTAAATAATTTTTGAGCAGCATATATAACGTTATAAGATGTACTTCCCTCAGCCCCATAAATCATTACTATATTAGGATCATACCAGCTTCCATACTTACCAGCAATATATTTTTGAATACAAGATTGATTATTCATCGCACAACTATTTAACCCAGGCACTATTTCGGTTGCTCCTAAGCCACTATAGATAGTTGCCCAATGAACTCCCAAATTTATTAATGAAGAACCTTTGGCTTGATACGCAGCAGATAATGTTGCATTACCTCCCCAACCATAAAGCCCCATTGTAAAAGCACGTTGCGCAATACTTGTTGCTAAATAAAGGTCATTACCACTAACAACTGTTCCATTATCTAGTGTTAAACTTGAATTAAATTGATTATAACCATTTGCTAAAATGGCAATAATTCCATGATCATACGAATTAACTTCATCATGTTGAGAATCAACACCTAAAATACGATCAACTTTATAAGATCCTCCACCTTGAAGATGAGGGTCTTCGCAATACGTAATATAGCTTTTACCATCTACACTACTATGATATTTTATTTCTCCATTATAAGTATAATTTCCATACTTTAAACCATCCGTTGTAACGGTTCCATCTTTAACAACAGAAAAATTAGCACCTTCAGTAAACTCAATAGCTTTTACCGAAGAAAAGCTCATAAATACTAAACATAATAATAACAAATTCTTTATTTTTTTCATATTTCACTACTCCTACGTTTTTTTATAATTACAACCACTACTATCCCCGCTATTAATACTAAACTGATACTTCCAATTATAAAATAAGCTTTATGTTCAGCAATAAATTTTCCTACTGCTTGGTACCAAGTTAAATCTTCATTATCAGAATCATTATCGCCATTTTGAATTTTCTCTACTTCAGCAGTAACTCCATCAATAAAATCAGCAAAATCTACTTCATTAAATGTAACATATTTTTGACACAAGTAATATTCTGAAGCTATTTCACACATACCATAATTAGAATAACTATTATATCTTGGTAAAGTAATTGACATTGTTCTAATAGTTTCATCTTGACAGCCATTGTTTCCTGAAGAATTAACATTTATTTTCAATCTTGCAACTTGTGATACATCATTCCATTCAATTGCTAAAGTTCCATTATTTGTATCCGAATAATTATATCTAATTACATCTTTTGATAAATCACTGCTTACTTCAACATATAAATTTTCAGTTATATTTAAAATGTTTATTTGTAAGTACTCTGTCTTTGGAACCCAACTATCTTCTTCTTCAGTTCCTATAATGGAATCTGGTGGCCCATAAACATTTGGATCCAATTCTTTTTCTTTTATTTCATAATTTGCTCTTACTTCACTCGCTTCATTATTTAATACGGCTCTATCTGTATAATCACAAGTGCCAACAGCTTTCGAAGTATTACAAAATAAGCCAAAAATTATTAGTGAAAAAGCAATATATTTAAATCTTCGCATTTTGCCACCTACCTATGATTTAGTTTACCATAAATAACTATAATTTTCAATTACCTTTTTATAGATTATAAAACAAAAAAATTCTAATCATTTTTTAGAATTTTTAAAGTCTAACAAAATTTTTTGTAATTTCTTTTTAATATCTTTATTTGCAAAAATAAATGGTATAGATTCCATATTGCATTTAAGTAAATCGTCATATCCTAATTTTGTTTCATTAAGTATTTTTTCATATTCTTTATTAATATTTATATTAGAAACAGTATCATTATCTGTGTTTATCGAAATTTTTA
This sequence comes from uncultured Bacilli bacterium, assembly GCA_944363795.1. Lineage (GTDB taxonomy): Bacteria > Bacillota_I > Bacilli_A > RF39 > UBA660 > Onthocola_B. The sequence continues at coordinate 9,612 of CALVVG010000011.1, forward strand.
TTCCTTTATTATATAATTTTTCCAATGGATGTATACCATTAACGGCTTTCGTTTGATAATTACTAGTCACACAAATTTCTAACAAAACATTATTAGAAATTAACCTATTTTGGATTAATTCATCTTCTGCCGATTTTATACCATGACCTATTCTTTTGGTTCCAAAGTTAAGTGCACTATCTATATCATTTATTTTACCGGCTTCACCAGCATGAATAGTAAATGGTATATTTAAACTTTTAGCATATACAAATAAATCTGCATAATCTTCAGTTGGAAATAAAGCTTCAGCTCCAGCTAAATCAATTCCTAACACACCTTTTTCTAAATATTTTTTGGCGACATCTATTATTTTTAAATTATCCTCATTTGAATCTCCGCGCATTAAACAAAGAATGATTCCACCATCTATACTTACTTCTTTCATAGCACGATTCATTCCCAAAATAACCGATTCTACAGCAGATTCTAAATCCATGCCTTTTTCCAAATGCTTATTCGGAGCAAATCGTACTTCTGCATAAACAACATTTAATTTAGCTAATTTAACAAAAATTTTATAAGTAGCCTCGGTTAACCTTTCACTAGTTTGTAATAATTTACAAGGTAATATAAACTTTTTTAAATAATCATTTAAGCTATGACACTCTCCATTTACTTGCATTTCTCTTATTAATTCTTTTTTAGAAATTTTTATTCCATCTTCCATGCACCATTTAAAAGCAGTATCTAAATCTAAAGAGCCATCTAAATGCAAATGTAAAACTATCTTTGGCATTTCATCTATTTTCATAATATTCTCTCTAAAAATTATAAAGTTATTTATTTAAACAACTTTCATAAATTTTTTTGGCTTTAAATCGTTTTACATTAAAAATTAATATTAAAAAAAATGCAATAATTAGTATGATAAAAGTAATTTTTAAAAAAAATAACACAAATCATCTCTCCCAATTCAATTATATCAAAGTAGATATAAAAAATACATCTAAATATTGTATTGCAATAAATAAATTGACATTTTATAATAATTTTGGTGATAAAATGTTAGTAATTCATGAACTTAAGCCAATATTTAATTCCCAATCACAAATTTTGATTTTAGGCAGCATGCCCAGCGTTATTTCTCGCCAAGAAAAATTTTATTATGCCAATAAAAATAATAGATTTTGGAAAATTTTTGAAATTTTATTCCAAGTTAACTTATCCAACAATAATCAAAAAAAACAGTTCTTATTAGATCATCACATAGCATTATGGGATGTATTCAAATCATGCGAAATTAAAGGCTCAAGTGATCAATCGATAAAAAAATACGAACTAAATGACATTACAGAAATAATAAACAAAAGTCAAATAAAAGCTATTTTTTGTACAGGCAAAACTGCATACAATAATTTAATCAAAAATTTTAAAACATCTTTACCTATTTTCTGTTTACCTAGTACATCAAGTGCTAATGCAACATTTAAAATAAATGATTTAATAAAAGAATATTCTATAATAAAAAATTATCTCTAATTCAATCAGTAATATTTAACTTTAGTATCTTATCTTTTTAGAATTGTATTATCTTTTCTGGCATAATATTCGTCCAAAGTTACACCTTCATTAAATAATTTTTGAGCTAAATTCAAACCAACAAATCTAAAATGCCATGGTTCATATTGAAATCCCGTAGCACACTCTTTTCCTTTAGGATATCTTAAAATAAAACCATATTTATAACTATTTTGAGCTAACCAAATCGCTGCTGGATCGCTTTCTTTAACATCATCGAAATAAATGCCATCTTTATAATAAGCTATATCAATCGCTAATCCAGTTTGATGTTCACTAGCACCTGGTAAAGCAACCAGCGAATATGCTTCTGTTCCTTTTTCATGAATTAAAGCTTCTAAAAGGACCTTTTGATAATCATACGATCTATATCCGCTATCAACAATAAACTCAATATTATTTATTTTGGCATCTTGCATCATTTTTTCTAAATATGGATATATTATTTTTCTTACCATTGGTTTTAGTTTTGGATCTTTAAATTGATGAAAATTATTTTCATTATTATCAGTTACAATTAAGTCATTTGGACAATAGTCTTTTGGCAATAAATGTTCTTTATTTACCAATATTTCGTAGTCATCATAATTCATAAATTAAATTCTCCATCTTCAAAAATTAATTTTAGTCCTTCTTTTGTTTCCGCAATAATATTTAAATCATTCGTACCTATCATAAAATCTACATGATTATCGGAATGATTAAGTCCTCTATTTCGTCTTTCATCAACACTTTCATCTTCAGCACCTCTAAGACATTCTGGAAATGCATCACCTAAAGCGATATGGCAAGAAGCATTTTCATCTAAGCAAGTTTCACCATAAACAAAATTAGTCTGTGCTATGGCAGTATTCTTATCAACTAGGGCACATTCTCCTAAGAAACATGAATATTCATCACTTTCAATTATCCCTTTTAATATTTCTTTACCTACTTCAGCATCATAATCTATTACTTTACCATTTTTAAATTTAAGCCAAAATTTATCAACAAGTGCTCCTCCATACATAAGTGGTTTAGATGCATAGACAATTCCTTCCGTCAATCTATAATCTGGAGAAGTAAATATTTCATATGTTGGCATATTGACTATTACATCTTCTCTTTCATATCCAGCACATTGCCATAAGGCATCCGATGAAAGTCCAATTATTAAATCTGTTCCCAAAGAATTTGTATAATGCATCTTAGTAATTTGCAATTCATTTAGCTTTTTAACTAATTTTCTTTGTCTATTCAAAAAATTATTCCACTCTTCTATCGGGTAATCCCTATCAACCATTGTACAATGGCACATTAATTTAAAATATTCATTGTACGCCTCTTCATCACTTAAATCTGGAAACTTTTCCTTCGCCCACAATTTATTAGGAATAACAGCTATACACCAAGGTATTTCATTTGTTAATTGTTTTAACTTATAAATAGGCTTACTAGTTCTCGTCTTAAGTGATGCTACCGTCATATTTTCTGATGGAATATCTGCAAAATAACCTGGAAATTCCGTCGACAATATCAAGAATGCCGCATCCTTTTTAGCATATTCATCCCAAATAGAATCATTAAAATATTCGTCATCTTCTATATCTTTAACATTTTGCAATAATTTGGCATGCCTTTCTTCTTTATTATTTCTATCCAAATATATATCTTCTATTCCTTTAGATTTGGCTTTATTAACTAGCTTTTTAACAAAAGATTCATTATCGCTATAATAATTAATAAATAATGCCTTACTTTTCTTAAAGTTTAAACATCTATCAATTAGTAAATCAACATACTTATTTTCTAATTCTTCAATCATCTTTTTTCACCATAATAAGTATATCACAAAATAGTTAATTTATTCTATTATAAATTCTGCTACCACATGTCTTATATTATTTTTTTTCATTGTTTTTTTAATCAGTAACATCTCCATAACCAATAGTTTCAAATTCATATTTATAATTCTGTAACTTTCATCATAAATTTTCTTCATTTGATAAATAAGTGGCAACAATCGTTACTTCAGTATTTGTAAAAGAATCATCCACAATTTTCATAGTAATATTCTTCTCTAGATTAATGTTTTTAATAATGACATTGCAATTATCCCTATAATATATATAAGTATACACTACATAAAATAATAAACCTTTTCCTAATTTCATACAGAAACTTTAATAAAAAAAGACATGTTTTTAAAACACATCTCTTACTTCTTCGGATCAACTAAAATCTTAACAGCAGCATCTGTTCCGCTGGTAAGTCTTTCATAAGCCTCTTGCACTTTTTCAAGTGGTACTATATCATCAACAAATTTTAATACATCTATTTGTTTTCTGGATATTAAATCAATACAAGCTTTAAATTCATTATATGTATAAGCTATCGCTCCTTGAACAACTAGTTCTTTCATTACTGCCATTACTGTGTATGTAGGAACAGCATCAGTAGCAACTCCCACTAACACCACAATACCACCAGGTTTTACCATTGATATTGCACTATTAACAGCTGCACCATTACCAACACATTCAATAACTACGTCAAATCCTCCATTTGTTTTGGTCAATAATTTTTGTACTAAATCTGGATCACTTGCATCATAATATTCATCAGCTACTTTTAAATCTACTGCTTTTTGACCTCGAGCTTTATTAGTTTCAGTTATAGCAACATAACTTGCTCCTTCTTTTTTAGCAAATTCTGCTGAAGCAAGTCCTATAATACCTGCACCAATTACTAAAACATCATCACCTACAGCTATTCTTCCTAAATGTGCAGCATGAAGTCCTACTGCAAGAGGCTCTACCATTGCTACTTCTTCATCTTTAATACTATCAGGTACTTTTATAACCATATCACTGCGAACTGCAATTTTACCCGTTAATCCTCCAGGATTATCTATAGACAATCCAACTGCATGATTCCATGTTTCTGGACAAAATTGCACATCACCATTGCGACATGCTTCACATTCACCACATGGAGAAATTGGTAATGCAGTAACACGATCACCCTTAATCAAATCTAATCTATCACCAGGATCTTCTACTATACCAGCAAATTCATGCCCCATTACTAACCCTTTAGGTTCCCCATTAACCCAATAATGAATATCTGAACCACAAATTCCCGTTTTAGTAATATTAATAATTACTTTTTTTCCATCCCCAATGGGTTCTGGAATATCTTTTATTTCAAATTGTTTTACATCTTTTATTGCTACAGCTTTCATAGCTACCTCCTTATCTTTATAATTATTATATCATAAAAAGCAATTTAAAATAGACATATGAAAAAACTTATTTACAACTTTTGTCACAAAAAACAAAAGCCTCACTTATCAGCGAGACTTTTTACTTTTTTCAACTAATTCAACGTGAGGATATGGTATTTCAATTCCTTCTTTAGGAAATCTTTTTTTAATAGCATAGTTTAATTGATACATATTTTCAAAAACATCACTATTATCATTTCCCCAAACCCAAGCTCTAAGTTTTACACCACTATCTCCTAATTCCAAAACTCTAACTTTGGGAAATTCTACTTCTTTATTACGTCCTTTGGGATTTGGGTGGTACAATTTTTCCATTTCATCCTTTAATATATTTATAGCTTTATCTATATCTGATTCATAAGCAATTTCAAAATTAACTAATTTAACATTCTCATTTTCACTATAATTAAAATTTTCAATTGTATAGGTATTCATTTCGCAATTGGGAATTATTACCCTTCTATTATTAATAGTTCTAATTATTGTATGTCGCATCGTAATATCTTCTACAGTTCCACTAACACCTTTATCTACACACTCAATAAAATCTCCAACTTCATAAGGATTTCCAACAACTATAGCAATGCTACCAAAAAAGTTCTTTAAGCTTTCTTGAGCAGCTAAACCAATGACTACAGATCCAATCCCTAATCCTGATAATAATGTGACTGAAAAAGAATTAAATACATCAAACTGCATCAAACATATCAATATGGCTAATGAACAAATAACCACTTTTTTTATTCGTTTAATAAACATTAATAATGTTGTTAAATTTTTCTTTCTTTTATGCCTAATAGTTTTATTAATAATATTATCCATTATTTTATTTAGAATAAAAGCTATTATTATAATTAAAATTACCGATATTACTTTATCTAAATAATTTTCTAAAAACACTTGCATTTTTATCACCTATAATAATTATAACAATTATCCTTTGACATGACAAATAATTATTCGTATAATATAGACAATTTACACAGAAAGGAGCTGTAATTTGACAACTTTTTTAAATGTAGGAACAAATCAAATAATACCTGAACTTTTTTCTCCCATACAAAACAATAATGTAAAACCAATAGGTGGATTGTGGGCCACAAGACACAATATTGAAAATATTTATTTTAACGAATGGATAGATTATTTAAGTATTAATGCCTATATATTACTATACAAAAGACAATATAAAAATCCCTTTAATATACCAGCAACTTTTATAACTCTTAAAAATAATGCCAAAATATTTACTGTTGCTAATGAAATTGAATTGGAATTTTTATTAAAAGATTATGATGACGGAAATGCTTGGATTGATTTTGAAGCATTAAGTAAAGACTATGATGGTATATTTATTTCTATTAGACAATTACACAATTCCAAATTTTATCAACAACTAAAAAAATTTGCTGTCGACACACTCATTTTGTTTAATGTAAATTGTATTCAATATTATCAAAAAGCCGAAATTGAAATTGCTCCTTTTGATATATATCATCCATATTTTATCGATTACGAAATAAAAATAAATGATACAAAAGAATTTATTCCTGATCCTAAATACAATCAAGACATATCCAAAATAATGCAATTATTTTCAAATTATACATATTTACCAATTATTGATAATCAGCTATCTGAAATACTAAATTCATTGGCTAATAAATTAAGCATAGAATATGAATATAATAAAGAAAATGAAAGTATTCAAAAATTATTAACGCGCAAATTATTTAATAAATAATTTTAGTCAATCTTAAATATTTTTTTTATTAATAAACTAACAAAATAAGCAATTATAACCATTAAAACAACTGTAATTATACTGCTTGGATTTTTAAAACTTTCCACAATACCAGTGCCTATTTCTCCCCAAAAATACACTAAAAATATTTTACTAATCAAAATAGAGATAAAAAATTTTTTGTTATCCATATTAACTAAACCTGCAGCAATATTCATCATGAATGCAGGTGTAAAAGGTATTGCTAAAATTACAGTTATTTTGGTTAATGATAAATTTTCTATATATTTCATACATTTAGTTAATAACTCTATATTTCTAATTTTTTTTATTACCCAATTTCTCAAAAATTTTTTTACAAGATAAAAGGAAATATAACAACCGATAATTGTACATACCCAAGAAATTACAAAGCCCCAAAAATGACCAAATCCAATATAATTAATTGTTATAAAAACAAATAATGGAAGAGGTGGTATAATTGATTCTAATATGATAAATATGCATCCTAAAAAAGGGCCATAAATCCCCAAAGAATCAATTGTACTCATAATAAAATCATAAAAATTATTAAATACTACTTCCATAAAAAATCACTATTCTTATTATAGTACAAAAATATTAAAATTACTATTTATTTTAAATATAATAATTAACGAATCACTTGAGTAACATTATATCCTAAATATTCTAACATTGCTACAACTTTTTGACTCAAATGGCCTTTATTACATACAATGTAATAATTTTTCGAATAATCTAAACAAGTTTTATAAGTCATTAATAATTTATCGGCATAAATATTAATACTATTTGGTGTTGGATTTTTTTTGTAATCTAAAGGGTGCTGAACATCAATCAAAGGCCCCATTAATGGATTATAATCACATAATTTAATTCTTTTCATAATATCACATTTTATTTTATGACTTTCAAATAAAAAAAGAGATGATATATTACTCATCATCCCCAAAAAAATCATCAAAAAATTCGTCATCCGATATAATATTATCATCTATAACTTTACTATCTGAATCGACATTAATTTTTGGCTTTTCTGTTTTATTAATAATATTTTTTTCATTGTTCATACTAACGTTTTCTTTAGGCAATAAATTAGCTAAATCATTTGTTTCTTTTTCTTTGGGCAAATTCATATCTTCAATACTAAATAATGTTTGTTCCTTAGTATCTAATTTTGATTTATTATTTTCTTGTTCTTGCTTATCCAATTCTTTAAATTTTTCATCCAAATCTTTTAACATTTTATCAATGTCTAATGAATTAATGGTATTATTTGTATTATTATAAGTATTCATATTATCAAATCCCATAAATGGTGATGCCGGTCTAAATGGATTTGGACTTCTGAAGGGATTATCCCCTAAACTAGCCATTTTTTTACTTTTTTCATCAGCTACAAATTTCTTTAAATCAAATATTTCAACTTCTTGCTTGATTCTAGTAGGATAAGCTTCTTCCTTTCTTTCTATTCCCCAGTTCATTTTAAAATCTGGTTCTAATTTAGTTTTAAATGGATTTGTTCTAAGTCTAATTATTATGGCTTCAAATAATTTCATCTTTTGCAAATCAGTCACTGTAACCAGTGGTCTGGTAGCACTTTTGTCTTTTTCATCGGTAACTTTAACTTCACCACACATTTTACTTATTTCTTCTAAGGCCTTCATTTCCGTGCTTATCAAATAAACCCAGTTTCCACAATTACCTTTAATAATTTCAGCTACATTATCACCATATACATCATTAAGCTGTGCAAAGTTTTGAATAATAAAAGTAAAACGTATATCCCTACTTCTTGCTGCTGATACCATAGCATCAACATCTTTAAGCGGAGGCATATTAGCAAATTCATCAAGAATAAAATTAGTTCTAAATGGTAATTTACCACCATTTTCTTGAGCAACATCAATCAATGTTTCATAACATTGTTTAATAAAAATAGTCATTAAACTATGATATGTTTTCTTTTCATCATGAATAATCATAAAAACCGCGGTTTTGCCATTACCTATATCCTTCATATCAAAATCACTATATGAAAGCATTTCACTTAAAGCTTCCCCAGTAGCAAATTTTCTAATTTTTTGTCTAAAAGTTGATAATTGACCACCTTTGGTTTCACTTGGAGCATTAATTACAGCAGAGGCAAAAATATATTCGTTAGATTTTTCACCTTTCATTCCAAAATATTCTTTTATATAATTACTAGTAGCATATCTTTCTTCTCCAACTGTACTCATTACATTAATACTATTTAAATTTACTTCTTTTTCTTTAGCATCTTTAAATAATCCTAAAGCTAAGCCAGAAAAATAGTCAGCTGAAGATTTTTCCCAAAAATCAGATTCTGATTTATTATTTTGGTCAAATAAAATGTTTAATGCAACATCATCTAATAGTTCTATTGCTTTATCTTGATTACCACTACGATAATATTTTAAAGGTAAAGTTAAGGGATTCCAAGAATTTCCTCGTAACGGATCCCGAAAATTTAATACTATAATTTTATATCCTTTTTCCTTTAAATATGATGCACTATATTTATAAATTTCCCCTTTAGGGTCAGTAATTATCATACTTTCGCCTTTTTTGGCCAATAAATTAACCATTGGTTTAACTACCGTTTGAGTTTTACCACTACCAGTAGAACCAATTACTAAATTATGATATTCACCATTATCTACCCAAATTTCTTTACCATTATTAATTATTGGAATTCCTGCAGCATCTAAAGTATCACTTTGAGGTAAAACTCTTACAATATTTTCTTGATTTTTTATGTCTTTTTCACTTGCCCACTTAGAATATCCATCACTTGATTTTTGTTTAAATTTTAATCCAATTCCAAAACTTCCCTTATCTTTTTTAAAGATATATGAAGAAACACTTGAAAAAATTGCTATTAAAGAAGCAAAAAATAAAAGTAAAGTTACAGGTAAGTATATACCAGTAAATGCTTTAAAAGGAAGTAATCCATAAAAAGATCCATCATTTGCTAAAGAAGAAACATTTAATACTGCTATAGCACAAAGATATAATAATAATATACAATATATACAGAAAAGCAAAAAATCTTTTGGTTCAATTTTAAATTTCATTGATATACTTCCTTTCTCTACAAATATTATACAACATTTTAAGAATTATTAAAATTATTAATTATCATCAAAGCTTAAACTATACGTATTATTTTTATAATCATATATTAAATAAGTTGTTTCCCCAACATTACTAAAATACCCTTTTTGAATAAATATACTATCATATATATTATTAAACATATTAATAAAATAGCTTATTTTATAAGATGGGGAAATTAAAATATCTTTAATATCAATTAATTCATCTACTAAAATTATTATTTTACCATTTAAATTCACATACACTAAATTATAATATGCTGGTTGTTCTATTTCAGCATATAGATTAGATAACGAAATAACTTTATCCATAATTCCATTATTATCTAAATCAATGATAATTTTTTGATTTGTTGATAACGATAACATATCAATATTAACTCCTAATATAGAAGAAGCTTCTTGCAAATCATTGGAATCTACTATAGTTATTGAACTATTTCTAACTTTCATTTGCAATCCAGTCGTTCCCGCTATTAAACTACCATTATAATCAATATAATTGTTATTTTTATCAAATATATTCCAATTAACTCCTTTTTTTAAATAATAATATCCAAAATATTCTTGATTAACATAAATATCAAACAAAACATCGTTAAAATCATTATCATTAGCTAAAGACCAAGTACCATTAAAATATTTTAATTGAATAGTATTATCAATTTCTAAATAATCATATTGTTTTTCTTCATCTTCATTATTGTCTATTATATTATTAGGATTATCATTTAATTCTTCATTGTCATTCTTAAAAATAAACAAAACACCAACTATTAAAGCATATATTAATAACAATATAATAATTAATATAGTTATACCCTTTTTAGTCATTTTACCCCTCCACTTTAAATACTCTTATACCATCAACATCAGAGACATTTACATTTGATATTTTTCCACCAGCAGGATCCCTAGTTATAAAACTATTACCAGAAACACCTGAATATACTACAAAATGCCCAGCTGCATGTTTTGAATTTACAAAATGAATTAATATAATTTCATTATTTTGGGCATACGAACTAACTGTTTCAATTTTCGATGCATCATTACCGGTCAAACTTACATTAGAAACAAATTGTAATGATGGAACTATTTCACTCAATTTGGAACATGACCAATTAATATTTCCTCCATCATTAAAGCAGTATCCATCATTTAAAGCTTCTACAAAAGTACCAGCATTAAAATTTTCCAAAGTTGTTTCTAATTCTAAGCATGAAATTGCAATAGCTAAAGATGTTACGGCGCACCCCGCTGCTCCCATGGTGCTACTAGAATTACCTAATTTAATATTAGACCAATTAGGATCACTTTGTGAATATAAAGTACAAGTACTTGAATAAGAATTACAAACCGCTGGGGACAAATTAAAAATATTAAATCTTAAAGTGGTCATAGAAGAAACTTGCCATTTAGCATAAGCTAATTGATCTTCATCAGTAGTTTTTACACAGCCATTCCCCCCACTCGAACTACATTTAACATTACTCAAACAAATTTTTTCAACTTCAGCAGATCTACTTGGACTCATATATTGTTTTATATATTCATAATAATGGCACCCTCCAAGAGCACTGCTTCCTGGATTATACCAATAAGAGCCAATATAAGCATATCTAGACATCATTTCATCCACAGAACTATACTGAGAAATATTTTCTATAAATGCAAGAACGCCTTCATCAAAACTGGAATAACTATAGCAACTAGAAGTCCCATTAAAACAACCAATTCCCCAATAATTATGGGTTCGTCCACCTGGAGATCCACCTTCTTTAATTGCTCGAACTACTACTAACTCAGGATTTATGTTATTTTTTATTGATAATTCATATATTGTATCTGCATTGTCAATAAATACACTTGCATAACTACTTTGACTATTAGCAAAGTATTCTTCTACAAAAGTTGCAAATTCATTTTTTGAAAGTGAGGTTGTATTCAAAGGAAACTCAGAACAATTTTCTAAATACGATGTGCTATAAGAATTATTGTTTTCAATACTTGAACCAAATATTACTAATAAAATAATTATTATTATTACGATAACTATTATTATTACCAATATCCATGGATTTGTAGCAATAATCATTCCTATTTTAGCTGTAACAGTACCTGCCACTTTGGTTGCTGTTTGCCCAGCTATTTTTCCAACTTTCTTAGCACCTTCCTTTGCAGCCATTTTTATTGCTTCTTTATTTAAAGAATGATCATTTAAATTATTGAATTCTTCTATATTCTGATTATCTAAATTTTCATCATTATATTCCATTTCATTATTTTCATCAATATTGTCTGAATCTAAATCTTCTGTATTTTCCTCTATATCATCATCCTCATCTAGTTCTTCTTGCATAGAAAAAGCGCCTAATCTTCTTTCTTTATCATGATTAGGATCATAAAGTAATCTATTATTAGAATTATTTATACTACTTTTTCTATTCAATTAAACCACCTTAACTAAAAACCTCCGCCATAACCAAATGAATCAAGTTCTTCTTGTGTAACTAACACTCTAATTTGCATTCTTTTATTTCCACAAATAAATAATGCTTGTCCTTGTTCATAATATTTGATTGCTTGTTTTTCGGTTTCATTTAAATCTATTAATTTAGCTAAATCTTCAACTGCTTGCTTCCTAAGTCCCATAACTAAATAATAAGATGCATTATCAAAAATGGCTTTACCATGTGTAATTATATTTGGCGCAGCAAAATCTGTAGGTTGTTGCGTTATTATAATCGTACCAGTATTATATTTACGACTACGTCTTTGAATTTGAGCTAAAAATTCTGCTCCTAATTCATTGTGCCCAGATAATAAAACATGAGCTTCATCGACCATCATAACTGTATTAATATTTTTATCTAAACATAAACCCCATGCATATTTTAATATATTGAAAAATAATGCATTTTTAATATTTTCATCACTATTCATTAATTCTTTAATATTAAATACTATAAAATCACTTTCAATTTGTAAAGTTGTATGTCCAGTAAAATAATATCTCAATTCCTTTACTAATGGTCTAATTTTTAATTCTAATCTTTCCATTACATCTCTTTCATGAGTAGCATCTGTCATTGAAAGCAAACGACCTTTTATAGTAGCATAAACATCGTCAAAGGTTGGATAATCACTACTTGTTAATTTAGTAAAATCAGTATCATAATCAATTTTATACCGTTTATAAGTATCTTGTACGACCTCACTAAACATAGTTAAAACATCATCTTCTATACTTGGAGAATAATATTTCATAAAAGCTTTAATTTGTTGTATCGTTCTAGTTAACACAGTATATCCCAAACCTTGGGCAATTTCTTCTTCATCAGCATCAATTACTATTTCAAGTGGATTTACCATTCCAAAGTCTCCACCTTTACCCAAATCGATAAAATCTCCTCCAAAAGAATTAGTCATTTCTTCCAATTCGCCTTCTGGATCTACACAAACAATTTTAAACCCATTTCTAATGTGTGTTCTTAAAAGTACTTTAGCAGCAGTAGACTTACCACTACCAGACATACCAAGTAAAATTAAATTAGCATTATTACGATTATTTTCTTTTTGAATTTGATATAAAAATTGATTAAATAATATAACACCACCAGATGCATCTACACCTAAAAGCGTTGCATTACCAGGATCCTTAATATTATCAAATATAAAAGGATACATTGCTGCAATAGTAACAGAAGGAATAGGTGTCCCAATTCTATTTTCAATATCTTGTGGTGGAAATATTGGTAATATTGATTTTAAAGCCTTTTCTTGTTCAAACATCAATGCAATAGCCCTCATTCCTAAAGCATCCAAATAACTTCTAACTTGAATTTTTCTTAATTCTAATTCCTCTTTATTATTGGCAGTAATCATTAAATGCATTTGAAAATCAAAAATTCTAGCTTGTGTTGCTGCTAACATTTGAATAAATTGTTCTAAAGATTCATAGTCTTGACGTATTCTTTCTTGCATTGTTTGATCTTTTTCACTTTGATAACGTACCTTTAAATCAGCTATTTCTTTATTTAACATTTTTTGTAACACAGAAAATTGAATAGGTATATGTTTTATAGCAATCTTAACACCATTGATATTTGTTATATCAGACAAATATCCAGGAGGAATATTTTTAGGAAAAGCAACGACAGTCATTATTGTTGCATACTTTCCTCCAATTACAAATTCTGTTGGTTTAAACTCCATTCCTTTTGGAGCAATTTCACTTTTTAATTTTGCCATGTTACATCACCGCCCCAAAGTTTGTTTGTTCGCCACCGTTTAAGAAATTATCTAAAATTATTCTTAAATCGTTATTAGATGCTTGAGAAGATTGTAACCCTGCACTAGCTAATCCACTAATTAAATTGTGAATTTTCTTTTGTACAATTTCCAATCTTTTTTCTTTAAAAAGTATATAATACTCTGTATCAACTACATTATACTCTACACTAGTAAATAAATTTGCTTTATTTATATCTTGCATAATTAGTTTTTTTATAGCATTATTTTGAGCATTATTATACATAAGTTGTAATTGAGACACATAAACATCTATATCTACTGGTCTATCAGCAATAAGCAACCAAAACTCAAAATCAATACTATTATAAAAATTTCTTAAATTATAAATTACATTATTTTGAGTTCCCGCATCTAAAATAAATATATTTCTAGGTGTTACTTTAACCCCAGTTACATATGTCCCATCTTCTAACTGAATCATCCCGTTCATTATTTGTCTTACGGGTAACCAATCTTCTGTATAATTTTTGCTATTGTCTATTGAACTGTTCAATTTCTGATTCATATCTCACACACCAACCTCTCCAATAATATCTTCTAGGACTAAATATAAATGTTATAACATTTATTATAAATTGTAACACATTATGATAATACATAACTGGTGTTACTAAAAATCCAGTTATCAACGCAGGTAATAAAATCATTATCATTTCAAAAGTTGTTGCCTGTTTAACTAAAATTAATAGTAATATTGTTATACCGCATCCAGATCCAAATAAAATCAAATCAATAGGAGTAAAAAATCCTAATATCAATTGTGATTTTTTAGAATTTGCCGGTATTAAATAATTGTTATTCATTCCTTTTTATCCTTTCTTTTTACTTATTTCCTTTCCTTGCTTCCATTGCTTGACGATGCTTAGCAGCATCAGCACTTGCTGCAGAACTTATATTAGCAAAGGCTGTTGCTATATCATCAATTTGATGAGCAATGTCACCTGATTGACTAATTTCTTTATAAGATTTATTGCTAGCAGGATCAACAACTGCGCTACCAACTTGACTATATTGTACTTTAAATGTATCAACTTTATCTCTAATAGATTGTAATTTTGAATCATCTATTCCATCGATCTTCATATCTGAATTTAAAGCGACATTTACAATATTCATCTTAGTTTCTTTTTCTAATTGATTATACATACTTCGCAAATTAGCCATTTTAGCTGCATGTTTTCTTGCTTCACGATCGATAGCATCTTGATATCCTCTAGCATCAAAAACTTTAGATTTTTTTCCTGTAGCAAAATCGATTTGTTCTTTTTCAAAATCAGTTCGATTTACCAAAGCAGAAAAATCAACTATATTAGCTTGTCTATCAACGTCTGCTTCAATAGCAGCTAAAGACATACCAGAATATTCTTGATAAAGCTTGAGTAAATCTCCATTAGTGTCTCCTTTAAACTTGCTATTACCATTACCATCAATCATATTTGCTACCATATCGACATTATTAGAATTTTTAGACAAAATCTTGCCAGCTTCATCAAAAATAGCATCTCCTGAACTCTTAAATTCATTTCCCATTTTAATACGATCTTCAAATTGGCCAATTCCGCCTGTAGCCCAATCTTTTACAGAATCAACCATATCAGTAAACCTTCCAGTTAAAGCATCTTGCCCATTAGCTTTATATCTTGCAGTTTTAGCAGCTCTACGTGTTTTAGCAGCTCCCGCTGCAGCAGCACCAGCACTTGTAGCACCAAACATATCCTTAAAATTTTTGGCCCCCTTTGTCTTTGCATTATATCCAGATCTTAAAGTACCCGAACCTAAACCACCAACACCACTTTTAAAAGCAGCACCGAAGCTACCACCTTGAGCTCTTGTTGCATGAAAGTTTCTAACAGCAGATGTGATACCGCCACTAACTGCTGCTCCAGCTATTAAACCTCCACCTGCAGCAAGTTTGTCCATAATACCAAGTTTCATACCACCAGTATCAAGGCCAAATAATTCTCCAATTAATTTTGGCACTTGTTTGATAAATATTATTATTCCCATTATCAATAAAACACGTATTACATATTTTAATACTAATCCATCTATATTAATATTACCTAAACTACTAATAACTACATCAATTAAAGAAACACCAAACGTAATAGCTGCAATTCTAATAAAAACTTCAATAAATAAGCTAACAACTTGTTTTGTCCATTTTGAAAAAGCATCTTTTAAATGTCCGCCAGGAATTATTCTACAAACCACTGGAATTGGAGCAATAACCTGATAAAAAAGCAATTTAAGAACTCGTACAGCCATATCAAAGCAAAAACTAATAATTACCCAAAGCAGTACTGCTCCAACTATTGTTGATATAATAATCGTATAATTAATCTTCCCATCTGCTACTGCTGTTCCAAATTGTGAATAAACAGCAAATGAAGATTCTCCAGTTAAAACTTTTTGATTAGCTTGTTTTAAGTTTAGATTATTATCGTCAACATCATTAGTAACGTAAGAAGTTGAAGTTCCATCTCCTGATGAAATTTTCGATGAACAAGTATCTAATTCTGGATCAACATTTACGTCTTCACAATATTCTTCACTCGGATGAAAAAATGAATTAAATACATAAAAAGCCATTCTTCTGCCAGCATTTTCTCCACCTGAAGTATCTTCATTTTCACCCAAAATTAGCTTAGGAATTACATCATTGTTTAAAAGAGCAGTTTGAAAATTATATGCAAACTCAAAAACCGTTGGCAATAACACAATTATTATCAACGATACTAACACATTTTTTATCAACTTAGGAAAAGACGCCTCTCCTTTAGCAAACTGTTCAGGATTAATAATAGCTTTTAGCAAAGAATAAGCTAAGATAAATAACATTATTACACCTAAAATTATGTAAATATTATTAACAAATGTCTTATAATTTTCAATACTAAATATATTTAATTTTACTAATGTGTCAAAAACACTATAAACATAACCCACTAAATTATATACAATTCCATCAATAACAAGTAGTAATGTATAAAAAACTCCCAGCAAATCATCTATAATAAACATTTACATCACCTAACCAATCCCACAAGTATCATAAAGGCCAAGCAAGCTCATAACAAAATTAACTAATACAGGCAAGAAGAACAATATAACACAATAAATAAATCTTAATCCTGTTGTTTTTCCAGCTTTTTGCAAAGAGTCCTTATCATTTGATACAATTGCTTTAAAAAAATCCATTGCACTCAAAACAATTAAAGCAGCAATTGCTATGTACTTCATAATATCTAATACATATTGGATCCAATATGCAGGCTTTTGATCATTATCTGGATCACCTAATATTCCTTCGCAGCTAACATTAGAATCATTATTTTTAATATCCAAAGGCAAAAGTTCTCTTTTCTGATTTGTAATTAAGTTAAACTCATTTTCAGAAAAAACAACAATATTACTTGAACTTGCATTTACCTTATTTAATAAGCAAAAAAAAGATGCAAGCACTATAAAAACTAGCAAAAATTTATTTTTAAAAATTGCCATTATAATCACTCCCATCTTTACTATTTGTGCAATTTCACACGTAAATTATATCATTAATTTATTAATGTGACAATCCCTTTTCCACATCAAAAAACTCTATAAAAATTGATTTATAGAGCTATTTAACAACAATATTTATTAATTTATTTGGTACTACTATTGTTTTTATAATACTTTTTCCATTAATATATTTTTTTACATTTTCTAATTCAATTGCCATAACTTTTAATTCTTCGTCTGATTTATTACTATCATATGGAATTTTTCCTCTTATTTTGCCATTTACTTGAACTACTATTTCATTTATTTTTTCTATAATTTTACTTTCGTCATATGCTGGCCAAGAAGATTCACAAATAGGTTTATAACCTAATTCTTCATTTAATTCTTCTGTTATATGAGGTGCTATTGGATTTAATAACATTAATAATAATTGATAATCCCTTTTTGTTATATATTCTTGATCATCATAAGCATTAGCTAAAATCATCAATGTTGAAATAGCAGTATTATAAGAAATCGTTTGTAAATCATTTTCAACTTTCTTAATACTTTTATTTATAATATTTTCTAAACATAATGAATATTCTTCTTTATCCACAACTTTATTTTTTAAACGAATAACCTTATCAATAAATCTTTTACATCCTTTTAGTGAATCAGTACTCCAAGGGCAATCCATTTGATAATCACCCATAAATAATTCATAAGTTCGCAATGTATCTGCTCCATATTCTTTAACAATATCATCAGGATTTATAACATTTCCTTTTGATTTACTCATTTTTTGATTATCACTACCTAAAACCATTCCATGACTAACTCTAGTCCAAATCATCTCTTTATTTGGGACAAGACCTATATTATATAAAAATTGTACCCAAAATCTTGCATATAACAAATGTCTTGCAGTATGTTCCATGCCACCATTATACCAATCTACTCTTTTCCAATATTTCATGGCATCCATAGAAGCAAATTCATGTGTATTATGCGGATCCATAAATCTTAAAAAATACCAAGAAGATCCTGCCCAATTAGGCATTGTATCAGTCTCTCTTTTTGCAGATCCACCACATTTAGGGCAAGTTGTATTTACCCAACTTGTAATTTTTGCAAGTGGACTCTCGCCATTATCTGTAGGCTCATATTCTGCAACAACAGGAAGTAACAACGGCAATTCTTCTTCATTCATTGGTTGCCATCCGCATTTTTCACAATAAATCATTGGAATTGGTTCTCCCCAAAATCTTTGGCGGGAAAAAATCCAATCGCGCATTTTATAATTAACTTGTTGTTTTCCGCAATTATTTTTTTCTAAAAACTCTAACATTTTATTAATTGCATCTTCTTTATTTAAACCATTTAAAAAATCTGAATTAATATGTAAACCATCTTTGGTATATGCTTTATTAGAAATATCACATTCATCAGATGCTAATACTTGGACAATTGGAATATTATATTTTTTGGCAAATTCATAGTCTCTTTCGTCATGTGCAGGAACAGCCATAATCGCTCCAGTTCCATAGCTAGCAAGTACATAATCACTTATATAAATAGGAATTTTTTTATTATTGACAGGATTAATAGCATAAGCTCCTGTAAATACACCTGTTTTTTCCTTATTAAGTTCAGTTCTTTCCATATCATTTTTTAATTTACATGCTTCTTTATACTTTACAACTTCATCTTTATGTTCTCTAGTGGTTATTTTATCTACTAATTTATGTTCTGGTGCTAAAACACAATAGGTTGCTCCAAATAAAGTATCACATCTCGTTGTAAAAACCACAAAACTTTCATTAAAACCATCAACTTTAAAAGTTATTTCTGCTCCGATAGATTTACCTATCCAATTAATTTGACCTAATTTTACTTTTTCAGCGAAATTTGTATCATCTAAACCTTTTAATAAATCTTCTGCATAATCACTCATTCTAAGCATCCATTGACTTTTTTCTTTTTGAACAACCTGTGTTCCACAACGTTCACAAACACCACCTGCTGCATCTTCATTTGATAAAACAGTTTTACAATTTGGACACCAATTAACTGGAACTGTAGCTTTATAAGCCATATTATGCTTATAAAATTGTAAAAATTGCCATTGAGTCCATTTATAATATTCAGGATCTGTTGTTGAAAACTCCCTATTCCAATCAAATGAGAAACCTAAAGTTTGCATTTGTCTTTTAAATGTTTTAATATTTTCTTTTACAGCGTCTTTAGGATGAATATGATTTTTTATAGCATATTGTTCGGCAGGAGCACCAAAAGCATCCCATCCCATTGGGAATAAAACATTTTTTCCTTTCATTCGCATCATTCTAGCTATTGCATCTTGAGCCGTATAGCTTCTAACATGACCAACATGAAGACCAGCTCCTGAAGGATATGGAAATTCTACTAAAATATAATATGGATCTTTACTACTTCCTGTTATTGCTTCAAAACTATTATGTTCATTCCAATAATTTTGCCATTTTTTTTCTATTTCTAAATGATTATACATAACTACTCCTCTTTTCTTATTTTAAATTATATAATTTATTAACCATAATAACAAGTTATAATAATATAAAATTACCTTTATTATAACATATACCCACAAAAATAAGACATTTTAATTTATTTATAAACGCAATATATAATTTTAAAAAAAATCCCCTAGTTTGACAGTTTTTTAAAAAAAATAAATAACCACGCCTAAAAGACGTGGTTTTCACATGGCCTATAAGGCCGAAATACTAGCAAGCCCGCATATGAA
>CALVVG010000012.1 GCA_944363795.1 uncultured Bacilli bacterium
ATTAAACCTAATGAATTATATTTAAATATGAATGCATTATCTAGACAATATTTTTCTTTATCTGAACTTAATACTAAGCTTAAAAACAGATATAAAAATTTAGTTTACCTTTGTTTTTCGGAGTATGAATTATTATTTAAAAATCAGGCTATTTACAGTGATATTGCTTTAAATTTTATTAGTAAATACCCTCATGCAGAAATTATTTCAAACACTAGAATTGATTGTCTTCAAAATTTCTTCAAACAAGCTAAATATGGTAGATGGAAATCTAAACCTATTAAAATAAAAGAATTAGCTAAACAATCTTACCCATCAGTTTCTAAAGATGATGAAATAGTTTCTAACTTATCTAGCATTTCAAAATTAATTTATAATTATGAAAAAGAAATTAATGAGTTAAAAATCAAATTAATAGATTATGCTAAACAATCAAACTACTTTAATAAAATTAATTCTATATTCGGTATTGGTGATTTTACTGCTGCTTTAATTATTGCAGAACTTGGTGATATTAATAGATTTAATAATATTAAAGAATTGACGGCTTATTGTGGTCTTGATCCATCTATTAAACAATCAGGAAAATCTATTAATATACATGGTCCAATTTCTAAATCTGGAAACAAATACATGAGAAAAATATTATTTGTAAGTATTTTAAATATAATTATGTTATCATCTAAATGTTATGTAAAAAATGACATTGAAATTTATTACAGAAAAAAACGTAATGAGGGTAAGCATCATTACGTTGCTACAATTGCTTGCACAACTAAACTACTACGACAAATTTTAGCTTTATGTAAGCAATTAGAAATTAAGTAGTTTCCACATAACTACTCTTATATTATATACTAATAAAACACATTATTTACTAATTTTAAAAAATTAGTAAATTTCGTGTCTTTTCGTCATGCATTAATATAGCATAAAATTTTATTATTGACAAATCTTAGAATGTCATTTTATTATTATAAGTTCTATTATTTGTAGTAGCAAAATGTCAAAATATGTCATTAAATTTTCATTGCTTATGCATTATTATTACAATATAATAAAACTTATGAACATTGATATTAAATTAGATAAATACCAAAAACAAGCGGTTTTAGAATCAGGAAACATTTTACTAGTTGCTGGTGCTGGCGCTGGCAAAACATTTACCATTATACAAAAAGTAAATCATTTAATTGAAAATAAAATATGTATGCCAGAAGAAATACTTTTAATATCATTTACAAATAAAAGTGTACAAGATATTAAAAAAAAGCTAAAATACAATTGCTCTGTTTTAACATTTCATAAACTAGCAATTCAAATATTACATGATTATAATGTAGAATTTAATTTAGTTAATGATACATATCTAGAATATTTAACTAATGAATTTTTTCAAAGTTTGACTGATAGTAACCTAATAAAAAAAATTCTTTTATATTTTAAAGAATATAACTATTCTAAGTTTTTAACTACATATAAATATCAAGAATTTAAAAAAATTTTAGTAACTATTCTAAAAATATATAAAACTAATGGCTGCAATCTTGCTGATTTTAAAAAAATATATTTGCAAAATAAATTCTTAAGTTATTTTTTATATATTATAAAAAATATTTATGAAAGTGAACTTTCATCTACTAATAGTTATGACTTTGATGATATAATTATTAAAGCTACTAAAGTATTAAATAAATTTTATCATTATAAATATATTATTGTTGATGAATTTCAAGATACATCACAAATTCGTTTTGATTTAATAAACAAAATTAGAATATTAAATAATGCAACTTTATTTGCTGTTGGTGATGATTACCAATCAATATATCATTTTTCAGGATGTAATATAAATATATTTTTAAACTTTACAAAAATTATACCTAATTCCAAAGTTTTAAAATTAAAATACACTTACCGAAATAGCCAAGAATTAATTAATATAAGTACTAAATTTGTGATGAAAAATAAAAGCCAAATTGTTAAAGAACTAATCAGTGATAAACACATTAAAAAACCAATTGAATTAATATATTATTTTAATCCCAAAAAAGCATTTAAAAATTTATACAAAAAAATTAAAGATACTAATCCGGATATTTTAGTACTAGGACGTAATAATAAAGATATTTTAACATTTAGTAACGATACTAATATTAATTTTTTAACCGTTCATTCATCTAAAGGGTTAGAAGCTGAAAACATAATTATTATTAATATGACTAATAAATTATATGGATTTCCTAATCAAATAATTAACCATAAATTGTTAGATGAACTACATCCTACAGACAAAGCAATTTTATTTGCAGAAGAGCGAAGACTATTTTATGTTGCACTTACACGGACCAAAAATAAAGTTTACATAATGGTTCCTTTATTTAACCAATCATGTTTTATTAAAGAATTAAAAAAGATGATTTAAAAAACCATCTTTCTATGACTTATTATTTATTATCTATTTCTTCAAACCGATATTTTTGTTTAACATTAGGATATTTTTCATGATCAACTTTTGATAAAAACATATCATAATCTCTTACCCAATATTCATTATTTTCAATACTTTGATATATTACTTTTAATGAAAGATCTTCACTATCTTTAGCTATGGCTATGACTTTATATAAATTGCCTTTAAAATGGCGATATGTGCCATTAATTTTTATCTTTCTTGGCATTTTTTGTTTCTTTGTCTTTCTTCGTTTCTTTTGATAAACAATCTTTTCGAGACAAATTAAGCCTTCCTCTATTATCATAACCTAATGATTTAACAATGATTTCATCACCTACTGTGACTATATCACTTGGTTTTTCTACACGATTACGATCAAGTTGTGATACATGAACTAATCCTTCGCATCCAGGCCATAATTCAACAAAACAACCAAAATCTTCTACTTTAGTAACTTTTCCATTATATATTTTACCATCTTCAACTACTCTTACAACATCTTCAATCATTTTACGTGTTTTAGCAATAATATCTTTATCAGTATGATAAATTATTACTCTTCCATCATCTTCTAAATCTACTTTTACTGCATCTTTATCATTTACGGTTTTTACATTGGAAGCTTCTAAAATTATTTTAGTTATCATATCACCGCCTCGGCCAATAACATCTTTAATTTTTTCAGGATCAATATTAAAAGTTTCAATTTTTGGAGCATATTTACTAACTTCACATCTTGGTTTGCTTATAGCTTTTTCCATTACAGCAAGTATTTCTAAACGAGCCTTTTTTGCTTGGTTTAAAGCTTCTTTGAGTATTTTTTCGGTAACTCCTTTAATTTTTATATCCATTTGCAAAGCAGTAATCCCATTTTTAGTTCCAGCTACTTTAAAATCCATATCTCCCATATGATCTTCCAATCCTTGAATATCCGTCAAAATTGTATATTTTTTGCCAGTTTTATTAGTTATAAGCCCCATAGCTATTCCAGCAACTGGAGCTTTAATTGGAACACCAGCAGCCATTAAACTTAAACAACCAGAACAAATTGTTGCTTGACTAGATGATCCATTACTTTCTAGCACTTCAGATACTACCCTAATTGTATAAGGGAATTCTTCTTCACTTGGTATTACTTGAGCAAGGGCTCTTTCTCCTAATGCTCCATGGCCAATTTCTCTTCTTCCTGGTGAACCATATCTTCCTACTTCACCAACTGAAAATTGAGGAAAATTATAATGCAACATAAATCTTTTTGAATCTTCAATCCCTAGTCCATCTAATATCTGATGTTCACCAATAGCTCCAAGTGTAGTTGTAGCTAATACTTGGGTTTCTCCTCGACTAAATAAAGCCGAACCATGAGTACGAGCTAGAAGATCTATTTCAGCATGTAAAGGTCTTATTTCATCCATTTTTCTACCATCCGGTCTAATATGTTCTTCGGTAATTAATCTTCTTACTTCTCCAGCTTCAATCATAACTAATACTTTATTTACTTGAGCAATTTTTTTATCTATATCTAAATCATCTTGATACAATTCTTTAAAATGCTCAATAGTTTGTGCTTTTACTTCATCAATTTTAGCATATTTTTCTAATTTATCTTTTATTTGTATTGCTTTAAGCATATCTTCTGTTGCAAATTCTTCAACCTTTTTTTGTAAATCCGCATCTATTTTTGCTTTTTCTAATTCTATTTTTGGAACTCCAATTTCATCAATAATTTGTTGCTCAAATTCACATAATTTTTTAATATTTTCATGAGCAAACATTAAAGCTTTAAGCATTGTTTTTTCATCTATTTCACTCGCACCAGCTTCTACCATACAAATAGCATCTTTAGTACCTGCTACAGTTAAACTAAGTTTACTTATTTCACTTTGAGCTGCTGTAGGATTAATGACAAATTTACCATCTACTAAGCCCACTACTACACCAGCAACTGGGCCATCAAAAGGAATATTACTAATTCCCAAACATAAAGAAGATCCTAATAAAGCTGCCATTTCTGGAGAATTATCTTGATCAACTGATAACACAGTGTTAATAACTTGGATTTCATTTCGCAAGTTTTCATCAAACATTGGCCTAATTGGACGATCAATTAATCTAGCTGCTAATGTAGCGGCATCACTTGGTCTACCCTCTCTTTTAATAAAACCGCCAGGAATTTTTCCAACTGAATAAAGACGTTCTTGATATAAAACTTGAAGTGGAAAAAAATCTTGACTAACCATATTTTTTCCCATTATACAAACTGATAATACTGCTGTATCGCCAAAACGTACAAGAACTGAACCATTAGCTTGTTTAGCTAATTCGCCAGTTTCAACAACTATTTCGCGTTCGCAAAAATTTAATTTAAAAACTTTTTTCATCATTACCTCTTTCTATATAAAAAAAGACACTAAAAACAGGTGCCTTTTAATTATTTTCTTAAATTTAACTTCTTTATTAATTCACGATAACTTACTACATCTTTTTTCTTCAAATAATCTAATAATTTTTTTCGACGACCAACTTTCATAAGTAGACCTCTTTTTGAATGATAATCATGCTTATGTTCTTTTAAATGTAATGTTAAGTCATTAATTTCATGAGTTAATATTGCAACTTGAACTTCTGTAGAACCACAATCATTCTTAGTTTTAGCAAATTCGCTAATTATTTTAGCTTTTTCTTCTTTTGATAAAGCCATGTTATTTCCCTCCTTAACTTTAATTGGTTTAATCTGAGTTTAGCATTAGGGATATCTAAACTAAGAATAAACTTCTTTTATTATTATATTTTAAAACTCACACTAATTCAAGTAATTATTTCAAAGATGATAATAATTCATCTTTTTTCATAGTTGAATAGCCTTTAATTCCTTTTTCCTTAGCTATATTTTTTAATTCTGCTAAAGTCTTAGAACTCAAATCTTCTGATTTTGCTTCATTTTGGGATTTTACTTTTTTAGCACTTTTATCTTCAACTATTTCCTTTTTTTCAACTTTTAATTCACCATTTAAGGCTTTTTTGGCAGTTTCTACAAGTGCAGCAAAACTTTTAGCATCATCAATAGCCATTTCTGATAACATTTTTCTATTAATTTCAATACCAGCTTTGCTTAATCCATTAATAAATTTAGAATAACTTATATCATTTTCACGACATGCAGCATTAATTCTAGTAATCCATAATTTTCTAAAGTTTCTCTTATTTTGTTTTCTATCACGATATGCATAAGCTCCACTATGGAATAATTGTTCTTGAGCTGTCTTATACAATCTATGTTTACTTCCAAAATAACCTTTTGCTTCTTTTAATACTTTTCTTCTTCTATTCTTAGAAACATTTCCACCTTTAACTCTTGCCATTACTTATTCACCTCGACTTTAGATAACAGATTTTAATCTGTTTCTATCTCCTTTACTCAAAACTCCTTTATTTCTTCTTTGACGAACTTCCTTAGCTGAATCTTTACCTGTTTTATGGTTACTTCCAGACTTCATATATGAAAGTTCACCATTTTTCTTTTTCATAAATACTTTTGCACTTGATTTATGAGTCTTTTGTTTACATTTTGCCATATTTATTACTTCCCTTCTTTATTTTTTGGTGCTAAAATTATTGCAATTTGTCTTCCTTCTAGTTTTGGTTGAGTTTCTATAGTTGAATTTTCTGCTAATCCAGCCGCAAAGCGTAACAAAATTTCTTTACCTATTTCAACTTTTGCCATTTCTCGTCCTTTAAGACGAATAAATGCCCTAATTTTATGCCCTTTAATCAGATAGGCTTCCGCATTTTTACGTCTAGTTTCAAAATCACCAACATCAATTGTTAATGAAAGACGATATTCCTTTAGTTCCTTATTAGTTTCTCGGTGTTTTTTTTGAGCTTCTTTTAATTTCCGTTGTTTTTCATAACGATATTTATTATAATCCATAATTTTTACAACTGCAGGTGTTGAATTACCACTCATTAAAACCAGATCTAACCCTGCATAATTTGCTAATGTTAATGCATCTTCAATTTTCTTTAAACCCATTTTTTCACCATTTGGTCCAATTACCATAACCTCAGGAATTTTGATATTCTCATTAATTGCTAATTCTTCTACTTTTGCTATGTTAAGCACCTCCAAAATTAAAAAATGAATACATAATTTGTATCCATTTAAAAACCATTATATTTGATTAGGCTTTTTACCCATTGCTTTATGCAATCGGGTGGATACAAATCGCTTTCCTTTTTTAATAACAACAATAGTTTACATCATTATTTTATGTTTGTCAAATGTTTTTATACGTTCCAACGTATTTAAATAATTATCTTCACTTTTGATATGTATTTTTTTACAGTATTTTATACATTTTAGTTTTTTATACCTATTAATAATAACCTCCATTGGTTTTATTGACCCTAGCTCTAATCATTGTATAATCCATATCAGGATTTATAGTGTTTAATAATTCCGGATTATAAATATCAACGTTACCAGCAGTATATAAATTTCCAATTATATTTAATAATTCTTGCGAAATACCCTTTTTCTTTAAAAAACTTAAATAATGATAGAATTCATTATAACTCCACTTATGAGAATCTTCATAACCGCTTAATGTATTTAAAAGCATATAAATAAATGATACACTAGTAAGGTCTTTATTAGGAATAAATTTACCACTTTCCTCATCTATCACATATTTATTAGGAAAGTTTTCTAATGAAAAATTAAATGTCGTTACTTTAGATATCGGAATTGGTCCTCCAACAAAATATGAACTATCTAAATCCACAGCTTGTACAATCTGATCATTAATATTCCAAATAAAATTTGCTTCATGAATATCGCCAAGAAAAAACTTATTATTTAATTCATGAGAATCATTTATTTTTATTAATATATTGAGTATTTCTTTTAAATATTGCAATTTATATTTTAATTTAATCTTTGGGTTGTTTAAAAGCAAAGCTAAATTAATATTATTTTTAATATAAGGCATAGAAAATCCTGATATTTCACCATTCAAAGAAACCAAAGATGTTGGTAACACCAATTCTGGCATATCCATTTTTTCAAATGTTGCAATAAGTTTTGTTATAACAGCAATTTTATCAGCTATATATCGTTCTTTTTGAATATAATAAATTTTTAATAAATCATTAATGTGATTATATTTTTTTTTATAATCATGAATATATAATTTTGCTTCAGTATTTACAATATTCTTATTTAGATTAAGTTGTGGCATTTTTTTTAATTGCCTGTTAGTTACATTTAAAATTTTCACCAATATTTCCCCTTTTTTTGTTGCCTATTCTAACACAAAAAATAGAAAAAAGCAACCTTACTTTTTTCTATTCACTAAAAAATTTTTCTAAAATAATATTTCCATTAATTATTTTATTTTTCGCTTATATTATATCCTTTATTGTTAATGCATTGTTTTACTAATTCAGCAAATTCTAAAGCATCTAAGTCTATGGCTTCTGCTGAACCATATTTTCTATAACTTACACTATTTTGCTCTACTTCTTTATCTCCAATTACTAAAGTTAAAGGTATTTTCTTCGTTTGACTTTCTCGCATTTTATATCCTAATTTTTCATCTCGATCATCAATTTTAGTTCTGATACCTAGTGAAGATAATTTTTCAGCTAATTGTTTAACATAATTTAAATGATGTTCATTATTTACTGGAATTATATTTACTTGAATTGGTGATAACCATAATGGGAAAGCTCCAGCATAATGTTCAATCAAAATTCCAATAAATCTTTCTATAGAACCATATATTACTCGATGCAACATAACTGGACGTTTTTTACTTCCATCAGCGTCAATATAAGTTAAATCAAATCTTTCAGGTAAATTCATATCTAATTGAATAGTACCACATTGCCAAACTCTACCTAAAGAATCTCTAATATGGAAATCCAATTTTGGTCCATAAAATGCTCCATCACCAGGATTTATCTTACAATCATGGCCAGCTTTTTTACAAGCATCTTCTAAAGCTTTTTCGGATTTATCCCAAATAGCTATATCTCCAATATATTTTTCTTCTGGTCTAGTTGATAATTCAATAGTATAAGTTAAACCAAAAATGCTATATATTCGATCTATAAAGTTTATCAAATTTATTACTTCTGATTCTATTTGATCTTCTCGCATAAATATATGAGCATCATCTTGAGTAAATGTTCTAACTCTAAATAAACCATTTAATGCTCCACTCGCTTCATGTCTATGTACTTGACCTAGTTCACCCACTCGAAGTGGTAAATCTTTATAAGAATGTAATGAATTTTTATATACAAGCATTCCTCCAGGACAATTCATTGGTTTAATGGCAAATATTTTTTCATCAATTTCACTAGTATACATATTTTCTCGATAATTGTACCAATGACCTGATAATTCCCATAAATCTTTATTTAACATAATTGGAGTCTTAATAAATTCATAGCCTTCCTTAGTATGTTCTTGATACCAAAAATTTTCTAATTCATTTCTAATAATCATTCCATTATTTAAAAAGAAAGGAAAACCTGGACCATACTCACTAATCATAAATAATTCTAATTCTTTACCCAATTTTTTATGATCTCTTCTTTTTGCTTCTTCTAAAAATTCTAAGTGCTTATTTAAATCTTCCAAAGATGCAAAACATACACCATAAATTCTTTGCAACATTTTATTATTGGAATCACCCTTCCAATAAGCTCCACTTACTTTTAATAGTTTAAAATACTTTAATTCTTTAACAGAATCAACATGTGGTCCACGACATAAATCTGTAAAATCACCTTGAGTATAGCAACTAATTACACTATCATCTGCCATGTTATTAATTAAATCAATTTTATAAGGATCATCTTTAAATTTTTCCAAAGCTTCCTTGCGACTTAACTCATGTCTAACAATCTTTTTACCATCTTTAGCAATTTTTTTCATTTCTTTTTCAATAGTTGCTAAATCTTCTTCCTTTATTACAGTATCTCCAAGATCAATATCGTAATAAAAACCATCTTCTATTACAGGACCTACCCAAAATAAAGCATTAGGGTACAAATGTTTTACTGCTTGTGCTAATAAATGAGCACAACTATGATTCATTATATTTAATTTTTCATCTTCTTTTATATTTATCATTATTTACTCCTCTTTCTTCCATAATTTTTTTTATTTTATATTTACTATATTCATTTTTTAATGAATTTAATTCTTGCTGGACTTTTGCTACCTTTTGTTCATAATGTTCACTATTTTTTTGAACACTCAGTAAAGCCAGCTGCTTTTCAACCACGTATATCTTTTTCCTAAATTCTAACTCTTCTTCATCTTTTGGCACAAACCATACTCCCTTCTAAAAATAAAAAAAGATGGTATTAAGGAGTGCTTTTAGCACGGTACCATCCTTTTATTTTCTTAATTATTATAACGGTTTTATCCCGGAGTTTATTAACTCTCTTCGAAAGTAGTAATCTTTAATCTATTTATTAGTTTCCACCAACCACTAACTCTCTTTCAAAAATCAATTAAAAATCATGTCTTTCATCAACGATTTATATTATACTATCATAATCTAAAATTATTTTCAACCTTTTTTAATATTATTTTTTTCTCTTTGCAACAGCAAATTATCATCTAACAAAGATAAAATATGATTATTTTGTTCAACAGCATCTTTGGCATCAAAATGTTTAATAATTCTTATATATTCTTCTAATTCTTTTATTCTAGTTAAAATTAAATTTTTATCTTGACTTTTTTGATCATCATTACCAATTTCTTTTAATCTTGCATTTAATTCTTTTAATTCATAAGCTTCATTTATTATTCGGGGATTAATATAAGCATTATAATGATTATAATCATCACACACTATTAATAACACTCCCGTTTTTACTAATCTTTTATACCTATAAGCAAAAAATAATGATACAGGTATTACATTAAATAAGCCTTCTATTTCACTATGTTTTAAACGCCATTTCTTCTTTTTTTTATTATATTTTTCTGTTTTAGTTTCTAAATAAAAATTATCATTTAAAAATTTTTCTATACCAATTGCATTGTCTTCACAAAATTCTATTACTTCCACACTTATCATACTTACACATCCCTGCAAACTCATTATAACACTAATATTAACACCAAGCTATAAAATTAAGTTAATTTTTTAAAAAATTTATTATATCATTATAAACTAATTTTCTAGATCCTTCAAAAAGTATTTTATGAAACATATTTGCATATTCTATATCATGTATATTTTGATAACCAATTTTATTAAATCCATCAATAATTTGTAATGTTCCTTCTTTACCACCAATATTAATATCTAATTGACCATACAAAATTAAAATATCCAATGCTTTATTATGACAATTATATTTATTTATTAGCATTACTTCTTTATTTAATAGCAAAAAATTTTTAATAGCTAAATTAGTATATTCAAAATTACACAACAAATCATTTTTAAATATATTTTTTTGATTTATATCTTGGAACAAATTATCTATTTGATTGTAACCTATAGCACTTTGAAATAATTTATTTGTTTTATCTTTCTTTTGAAATTTCAACGCTAAATTTATACTATTTAACCATAAATTTAAATTTTTATTAGCTTTAATAGGACTACATAAAATTAATTTTTTTATATTTGTATCATTTTCTTGAATATAACCCATAGCTATTTGTGAACCTAAAGAATCTCCTAATAAATATAGTGGAACATTAGCATATCTATTTTTTAAATAGTTAGTAATAATTAATTGATCATCTATTAGTTTATGATAATCATCTACATAACCAAGCGGATAATTACCATTGATACTTTTACCATGACCTCTAATATCACTAATTGCCACATTAAATCCATTAGCATTTAAATAATTAGCCAATTCATAATATCTTTCTTTATGTTCTTTAAATCCAGATATTATTTGAATTATTGCTTGCGGATTAGCAATTTCAAAAAGACTAACTGATAAATAAACTAAATCACTTGATTTTAAACTTATTTCTAACATAAATCCCCCTTAAAACCATAATTCATTAATTTTCAAACTTGTACTTTCTGGCAATGGATTGGGTAAATCAAACATGACTAAAGTAGGAATTTTAAATCCTCCCCCAAAACAAAATGCCGTACCCGGATTTAATGATTTTACCTGTTCTAAAGTTTCCGCTGAAACATTAGTACTCATGCTTTTAACTATTTCCAAATCTTTGGGATGATATACTCTAAAAACAATAAAATTAGAACATTGACTAAGAGCAGTAGTAGATAACTCACTAGGTCGTTGAGTAATAAAAGTTAATAATGTACCATATTTTCTTCCTTCTTTGGTAATTCTATCAAATATATTATAACCAATTATATTTACATCATTATCATTTTGAACATAACGATGTGCTTCTTCTAAAATTATGTTTACAGAAAATTTTCCTCTGGGATTTAATTTAGTAGTATAATTGAATAACAATTTACTATATAATTTAGTAATAATTTTAGCAAAACGATCATCTAAATAACTTAGATCAATATTTACCAGTTGTGTACTACCAAACATCTCTTTAATAAATTGGTCTTTACTTACATAATTAGTAAATCCAAATATTCCTTTTTCATCACTATTAATTATTGACTGTAAACGAGTTTTTAAAATATTATTTTGTTTATAAGATTCATCATTATTAATTGTTCCTTCACTAATTAAAGCAAATTCTAAAGCATAATATAAATCATCAAGAGTATATGCCAAATCTTCTGAAATTGCTACATTTTCCAAATTAACATGTTCAAATTGTTGTAAAAATTGCATAACTTCATATATAGCATTCATTTTTCCTTGATCATCTATAAGCAAGCATTGTCTAAATGTACGATCATACCCAGGCTGATGAATTATTGCATCTAAATTTAATGTTTCAGTATTATAATGTGATAAAACTGCAATTATTTGATCCCTTATTTGGCTAGATGATTTACCACTAGTTAAAATATCTAAAAGACAACTAGCTATTATGTCATTTTTATATTCTTTCATTTGGGGATTATCACTTTTAAAAATTGTCACTAATTTCAATGTTTTAGCCAAAGCGGGTATTTGATCACTATTTTGCACTTGTAATAAAATTGCCAAATCATCAACATCTAAAAAATAGGCTGGTAAAGACATCATTTTTTCATTCTCTTTAGTAACTTTTGTAGTATAAGTGACAAAATTAATATTTTCCAAATTATTAAAATTTAAAAAAGTATCATTATATTCTCCATAAGCATCAAATAATACTATATGAGAATTTATAGGTTTATAAGGACTTAGCAAAAATAAATTTTGTAAAATTCTTGCAACCCCACAAGATTTACCAGAACCAGTATTTCCAATTATAGCACTATGATTAGCAAATAAATCATTTATAGCTACAGAAATATTAAAATTATTATAAATAGCTGATTTTCCTAAAAACAAATAATTTTTATTTAATTCATTTTTACCAAATATTAATTCTAATTCTCCCATATTTATAATTCTAATTAGTGAGTTGCCACTGGGCTTTTTAATAATTCCAGAATTAAATTTATTATTTATTATTTCTCCCACTAATAAGATTTTTACAATATCTTCATCTATATAAATTACTTCACCAATAACTTTTCTAGCATTGTCTTCAAAAACTAAATGACAGTTCATTAAACTTGATATTGCTTTTTTACTAATGTTTTCTACAATTACTTCGTTATTATCAATTTTTAATATCTTACCAAACATTTTATCACCTATTCTTAAGTTTAGTATACACGAATATCACGATTATAGCAATTAATTTTAATTAAAAAACATCTAATATACCAAAAATAGGAATTGCTATAAACTATCATTTATTTTATAATATATTTGAAACAAACGTTCGGAGGAAAAATATGGAAAATAATTACCCAAAAAGAAATATTATGTGTATTGATTTAAAAAGTTTTTTTGCATCATGCGAATGCGTTGAACGTGGTTTGGATCCTTTTAAAATACCTTTAGTAGTTGCAAATAAAAAGCAAGGAAATGGAGCTATTACTTTAGCAGTTACTCCATATTTAAAAGCTCAAGGTATTCCATCAAGAACTAGGCTTTACAATATACCTCAAAATATTAAATACATGATTGTTCCTCCCAGAATGAAATTATATATTGCCAAAAGTAAAGAAGTTGTAAGTATTTATTTAGATTATGTGTCAGCAGAAGATTTACATATTTATTCGATAGATGAGTGTTTTTTAGATGTCACCAATTACTTAAAATTATACAAAAAAAATGATTATGAATTAGCTGCAGAAATATTAAACAAAATATACAAAAAAACTGGTTTAACAGCTACTTGTGGAATTGGACCAAACCTTCTTTTAGCAAAGGTAGCTATGGATATTGAAGCTAAGAAATATAAAAATGGTATTGCCAAATGGACTTATAATGATATCGAAACTAAATTGTGGAGTATTACTCCCCTATCCAAAATGTGGGGAATTGGTCCTAGAATGGAAAAAAATTTAAATATTTTAAATATTTATACTATCGGAGATTTAGCTAAATACGATAAAAATAAATTAAAAGATAAATTTGGAATTATGGGTATAGAATTATGGAATCATGCAAATGGTATTGATTTAAGTAAAATAAGTGATTATAAAATGCAAACCAAAGATAAATCTTATAGTCACTCTCAAGTATTATTTAAAGATTATAATGGTCAAAACATTCGTCTTATAATTTCAGAAATGGTTGATTTACTAGCTACTAGATTAAGAACTAATAATAAACAAACAACAATAATTGGTTTAGGTATTAGTTATTCTAAAGAAATAAAAAGTGGATTTTATCACACTTTAAAATTAGATGTACCAACAGATTCTAATATAGAAATTAATAAATTTTGTAATATTATTTTTGATAGATATTATAATAATCTGCCAATAAGGAAAGTCAGTATTTCCTGTGGAGGATTAACCTCTAAAAAGGGGATTCAGCTAAATTTATTTGATACCGTGCAAACCATTAATAATGAAAATAAAATAAATGAAGCTATCGATGAAATAAAAAATAAATATGGTAAAAATAGTTTAATTAAAGCTTCTAGCTTATTACCAGACTCAACTGCAATGGAAAGAAACACTAAAATCGGAGGTCATCATGAATAAATTAGATCGAGGAATGATTAAATGGCAACCATTTAATTCTGTAATAAATGGTAAGTATGTTATAAATAGTATTTTAAAAGAAAAAGCAAAAATAAATAAGCCAATTATTTCCGATGAAGAACAAAAACTATTAGAAGAAAAAATTATTGAAGCATATTATTGTCAAAATACTGTTTTAATTACTTATTACCAAAATGGTTCATTACTAATAATAAAAGATAAAATAAAAAAAATAGATAAAATTTATAAAATTATCTATTTAAAAAGTAAGACTCTATTGTTTAATCAAATTTTAGGAATCGATTTGAGCTATTGAATAAAAATAATAGTTATCATTGCTTCCTTTTTTAAATGTCCATTTATATTTTTTTAATAAATTTTTATCAGTAAAATCTGTACTACTGGCAATATTTAAATTACTAGCTAAAAGTTGTGAATTCATAAAATCTCCATATAAATTATACGTATTATCTAAATTTTGCACAAAATAACCATATTTTTCATAAATATAAATTTCATCACCCTTGGATGAAGCTTTTTCTATTTCTTTAATAACAAAATTTTGATCATATTCACAATTATTTTGAGTTACAACAAATGCTTCATTAACAGAATCATATCTAACTATAAAAGATCCATAATTAGCTTCACTAGTTGTTATTTCATTAATTAAATTACTATCATTAATTAATGAAATTGCTAAATCATTAAATTCTTTTTTTGTAATTAACATATTTGTAACACAATCATTTTTAAAAATACTTTTTAAAACTAATTCAATTTTTTCATTTATTGTCAATTCTGTAGCTAATAATGATTTACTATAAAATCTTTTTAATAAGCTAATACTATTAGGTCTACTATCAAGCTGTATTTTATTATAAATTTCTGTTACTTTATTATCAATAGCTATATTTTTTTCTTCAATTACTTCTACTTTCGTATCATCTTCATTATTTATATTATAGTATTTAAAACCTAAATAAAATCTATTAGCAGTTCCCCCAAAAATATATAATACTACAACAGTAAAAATTATTGTCATTATCACACTTTTATTAAATTTAAACTTTTTTGGAGAATTATTTTTACTATTTCTAAACACTATTTTTTCTTCTTCATCTTTTAACAAAGGTTCTAAAGCCACACAATCACACCCTTTACTATAAAGTATAATAACATATTTTTATTTATTTAAAAAGTTTTTTTTATTTATTCGACATTATTTCTTCTATTAATGCTTACAAGTTCAATATCATCAGTTAACTGTTTTATCCTTTCAATAATTCTACGAGCTTTTACTTTGTCTTCGCTATCTTTTGTTAAAGATAAGTGAGTTTCTAGCTCATCAATATTCAAATTAGAAGTAAAGAATGTCGTTAATTTATTATTCATACGATATTGTAAAATAGTTCCTAATATTTCATCTCTTCCCCAAATTGTTACGCTTTCAGCTCCAATATCATCTAAAAGTAATAAGTCAACATTTTGTAAATAATTAATCTTGTCAGCAATTAAGCTAAAATCTTCTTTCATATTTCGAAGTAATTCAGGAAAATAAACAATTTCTATTTGAGCATTCTTTTTTACTTTTAATTCGTTTAATAAAGCTGCTATTAAATAAGTTTTACCACTTCCAAATGATCCATGTAAATATAAACCTTTCAATGTATTGACTTTTTCATATTTATCATAATAATCTTTTAACCATTTTATTACTTTTAATCTTTTTTTATCAGTTATATCTATGTATTTCATACGAGCATTTTCAATTTCGTTTATATTATTTTCTTTTTCTTTAAGCATTTTATCTAAATTTCGTTGATATTTACAAGGTGTATAAATGAATTTGATACTATCAGCATCCACTTTAGGATATAAAACATGTCCTTCCACTTTATTTTTACACATAAATAATCCTTGACAATTTTTACAATTTTGCAATTCATCACAGGTATCAATTAATTTAGTATTATTTTTTTTAGCTAATTCTTTATTAATTTTAAGTCTTTTGATTAAAGTACAAAAATCTTTATTTTTTAATGATTCTTGTAAAGCTATTTCTAAATCATTATCTAAATTTTTATCTTTACTTATCATTATTTTTTCCATTATTTAAACTCCTTAAATAAATTTTCTAATTCTTCTTTTTCTTCACTTGTCAATTCTTCTTTTTCACTTACTTTATTAAACCAAACTGGTTCTGGTGTTTCTTTTTTCTTCGACGATATAACCTTTTTATTAAACTTTTGATTTTCTTTTTCAGCAAAATCCATTGCTTCACTAGCAGTTTTTAAACCAGCTCTTTTCCATTGCCCAGCGATAGCTTCGATATAAGCTGTTGAAAGCCGATTATTATTTTTTCTTAAAACATAATCTAATAAGACATTAACTACTGCTGGAGGCATCTCTAAATCAATAATTAAAGTCTCAATTATTTTTATATCTCTATTTGTAGGCTTTACACCTCGATATTTATTTCTAAGAAAATCAACGGGATTTATATTTTCAAAAACTTGAATAATTTTTCCTCGCATTGAATTATCTCCTGCTGGGGTTTTTAAATATTCTGGCTGACTTCGATAAATTAATGTTGGTAATGCTCCATTATTAAATTGATACATCTTACGAGCAGCCATTCTTAAATTATTTTTATCAATCATTCCATATTCATTTAATACACTACGTATTAATTCCATCATTTTAATTGAATCAATTTTATAAACAAATGCTAATTGATTAATTAAATCTTTAGTTTTTTTATTAAATGCTTTTTCGTTAATTATTCCTTTAGGTATAGATGAAATAATTAAATCGAAATCTACTTGATCATGACATTCAATACCATTAACACTTCTTTCAATACTTTCTAATATAGGTATGTTATTAATTGGTTCATAAACTTCATCAATTTTTTTGGTAATTTCCAAATAATCTTTAGTATCTACTTTTAACCGTTGATAAATTTTTTTTAAATATTCATATTCATTAACTCCAATATTATTATAAAGAACAATATTTAAAATTGGATGAGCAAAAAATTCACTAGGAGATAACGGAGAATAAATTTCATATATATAATTATTTACATCACCAGTTTTAATAAATGATTTTAATAATCCAGTTGCTTCTAAAGATTCACGGGCTTCTTTTATAGCTTTCAAAGGACATTGTAAAATACTTAATAAATGATGATGATTAAATTCTCGTGATATTTGCTTATTTTCTTCTAAATCGTTCCAAAATAACAAATATAAACTTGTAGCTAAGTGACCAATTATGGGCTCATAAAAAGCAATTAAAATTTTTTTATCAAAATCTGTTAATATACTTTTATTTAAAACTATATACCTATCCGCAGGTAACAAAGTAATATTATCCACAGTTAATCACCTCTAAAATAATTATATCATTATTTATTTAATTATTAAATCTTAATAAATATCCATCTGGATCTTGAATCAAAAATTCTTTATCTTCATAAACTTTATCATTAACTTGATAACTAGTAGTTGTTAATTCTCTAAATATCTTTATATTTTTATAAATTAATTGTTGATAGAAATAATCAATATTTTTTATCTGCATACTTAAATTGATTCCCCTACCAAAAGGATA
This sequence comes from uncultured Bacilli bacterium, assembly GCA_944363795.1. Lineage (GTDB taxonomy): Bacteria > Bacillota_I > Bacilli_A > RF39 > UBA660 > Onthocola_B. The sequence continues at coordinate 18,268 of CALVVG010000012.1, forward strand.
TTCTAATTTGCCAACATTCCAATTATCATTTATTTCTTCAATCATTATTTGATTATTTTCTAATTCTAAAAAACAAAATTTATTTTCTTTTCTTTCATATTTAATATTAAATCCTAATTTTAAATAAAAATTTTTACTAATATTTATATCTGTAACACTTAATTCTGGAATTAGACTATTAAAATTCATAAAATCACCAATTATATTATAACAAAAAAAAGGATAAATTGTCCTTTATTGATAAGTATAAGAAACGTAATTAACCAAACTTCCTTTTGTAACATTGTATTCGGTAATTGTTACATCGTTTTCTTCATCGTAATAAAGTGTTTTATCACCATCTTTAATCTTTTTATAATAAATATTTAAAATTTCTTCTACTTCCTTTTTTAAAGTGTCTATATCTTTAAAAGAGGCAAAAGTCGTATTATAATTACAACATGTTTCGACATACACTAAATCAGCGGGAATTATTATTTTAGAATTAACTGAAATTTTATCTGGAGCATTACTTAGATCATACTCAAAAATTCCTGTTGTATTATGTAATTTTAATCTAGCAATTTCATTATCTATTTTAATTGTTTTTATTAAAAGAATCCAAATTATTACAACCAATACTAATATTATTATTACTAAAAATTTTTTCTTCATAATTACCTCAATTAATATTATAACAAATATTTTTAATTATTGTTTAATAATTGTTTTTCCTGCCCCTACTATTTTTATATTTCTAAATAAATAATCAATTAGATTAGCTTTTTTTACTTCTTCTTTAACTGTTACATCTACTTCATCAATTATATTGCCATCATTATCAATTATTTGAGCACTTCCTACAATATCACCAGGCTTTACTGGTGCTTTTATTTTATCAACTTTTAAATTAAATTTATAGTTTGCTAATTCTTGGGTATTTTTTAAAAGTTCAGTTGCATCTTGCAATAAAACAATTTCTGCTAAATCTTTTTTTCCCTGTTCTACTCTTACTTTACCTAATACTTCATCTTTGGTCTTTATAGTATTTATTTTATAAGTATTAAAACCATAATTTAACATTTTAACAGTATCACTACTTCTTGCTTCTGTAGATTCTTCTCCCATTACTACCGATATGAGTCTAAAATTATCTTTTTTAGCAGTAGCAGTAAGACAATAACCAGCAGTAGTTGTATATCCCGTTTTTAGTCCGTCAACACCTTCATAAAAACGTACTAATTTATTAGTATTTACTAACCAAGTTTTTGTTCCATCATTTTTTTCCAAATACTCTTCATAAATACTAGTGTATTCTAGTATTTTTTCATGTTTTAAAAGTTCTTGAGCTATTATAGACATATCTCTAGCCGTTGAATAATGACCTTCAGCATCTAAACCATGAACATTTACAAAATTAGTATTATTAGCTCCAATTTCTTTAAATCGTTTATTCATCATTTCTACAAAATCATTTTGTGATCCACCTATTTTTTCCGCTAAAGCAACAACGGCATCATTACCACTTGCAACTGCAACACTTTTTAATAAAGCATCAACTGTATAAACTTCTCCAGCTTCTAAAAATACTTGAGATCCTCCCATATTAGCAGCCTCTTCACTTATAGTTACTTTATCATACAAACTAATATTACCATTATCGATAGCTTCCATAATTAAAAGCATACTACCTAATTTAGTCATCGATGCAGGAGCTAATTTTTCATCAGCATTTTTTTCATATAATACTTTTCCAGTTGCATTATCCACTAATATAGCACTTTTAGCTCCTGGCGCATAATCTTCTGCTGCTTTTATATTTCCCATAAATAATAAAAAAGCCACAACTATCAGTAAATATTTTTTCACCTAACTTCACCTACTAATTATTATGACTTTTTTTTAATATTATTACTTTACATAAAAATTATTTTATTAATTTCCGTATGTATTTGACTAATATCATCTACTTTTAATAATTTTTCTAAATTATTTCTTTTTTCTAAAATATGTAATTTACTTTCCAAATCATTTAATTTAATTTCAATTTTCTTTATCATATTACCTATATAACTTTTAGAAACTTTAAAATTATCAGCAATTTCCTGTAAAGTTAAATTTTCTTCATAGTATAAAGAAAAATACTCTTGTTCTTTCACCGTTAATAAATCACCATAAATATCAAAAAGCAAGTTGTAATAAACAAATTTTTCCATTAAATCATATCCTTAAATAACCCATAAATATAATTTTCAATATCAAACGGAATTAAATCAGTCATTTTTTCTCCTAAACCTACAAATTTAACAGGTATGTTTACTTCTTCTTTAATTGCTAAAACTATTCCTCCTTTGGCCGTACCATCTAACTTAGTTAATACTATCCCTGTAATATTAGTAATTTCTTTAAAGGCTTTAGCTTGCATAATTCCATTTTGACCAGTTGTAGCATCTATTACTAATAATGTTTCATGTGGTGCTCCATTAATTTGCATTCCGATAACCTTATTTATTTTTTCTAATTCTTTCATCAAATTAATTTTATTATGCAGCCTTCCAGCAGTATCAATTAAAACTATATCTACATTTTCTTCTTTTGCCTTAACTAAGCCATCAAAAATTACTCCCGCAGGATCAGTATTTTCTTTACCATAAAATAAAGTATCAGTACGATCTGCCCATATTTTTAATTGTTCAACAGCACCAGCTCGAAATGTGTCACCAGCAATGAGCATAACCTTTTTACCTTCCTTTTTATATTTATAAGCAAGTTTGGCTATCGTAGTTGTTTTTCCCACACCATTAACTCCAACCATTAAAATAACTGTTGGTCCTGATGTAGCCATATTTATTTTATCAGTAATAGATTCATTATTAACATATATAATAAATAATTCATCAACTATAACTTCCTGTAAGTATTTAGTATCAGTTATATTTTCACTTTTCACACGCTTACGTAATCGTTCAATAAAATCCATTACTGTTTTAACCCCAATGTCTGCTGTAATTAATAAATTTTCTAACTCTTCAAAATAATCTTCACTAACCTTAGTATATTTAATTCCTAAAAGATTTAATTTTGAAACAAATTCATTACGTGATTTTTCCAATCCTTTATCATATAATTTTAATTCACCATTTACTTTTTCATCTTCTTTTTTATTTTTAAAAACACTTTTTAATTTATTAAATAATCCCATTTTTACCTCCGTATAACAATATAATAACATATTTATAGACAAAACCAAAATTTTTTGTTATAATGTATTTAGTTCAAAGCTTTATTATTAAAATTAAGAAAGAAGGAATTTTTTTTATGGAAAATAAAAAATTACCAACTAAAGTAATTGCTTTAGGTGGTTTAGGTGAAGTTGGAAAAAATATGTACGTTGTTGAACACGATGACGAAATATTAGTAATAGATGCTGGGGTAATGTTTCCCGAAGATACATTATTAGGAGTCGATTACGTTATTCAAGATATTACTTATTTGAAAAAAAATGAAGATAAAATAAAAGGATTATTTATTACCCATGGTCATGAAGATCATATTGGCGGAATTCCTTTTTTATTACAAGCCGTTAAAATACCTGTAATATATACTCCTAAAATTGCTAAGGATTTAATTACAAAAAAATTAATTGAAAGAAATATAAAATACGAAAATTATGAAATAATTAATCCTGAATTTAATGTTAAAACTAAACACTTTAATATTTCATTTATTAATACAACCCATTCAATACCAGATTCTTTTGCTTTAATTATAAAAACACCAAATGGAACAATATTTGAAACTGGAGATTTTAAATTCGATTTAACCCCAGTTGGACCAATGGCAGATATTCATAAAATGGCGAAAGCTGGTGCAGAAGGAGTAACTTTACTTTTAAGTGATTCTACTAATGCTTTATCTAGCGGATACTCAAAAAGTGAAAGTGCTGTTGACGGAACATTAAATGATATGATTAGTAAACATTATGGAAGAGTTATTATTGCAACTTTTGCTTCCAATATATATCGAATTAAACACATTGCTGAAACATGTAAAAAATATAATCGTAAAATTATTATTTTTGGGCGTAGTATGGAAAATAGTGTTGAGCTTGCATTAAATAATGGTTTAATTACTGATCGATCATTATTTATCGATGTCAATGAATCTAAAGCTTTAAAAAGAAATGAAATCTGTATTTTATGTACCGGATCTCAAGGTGAACCACTAGCAGCATTATCTAGAATTGCTAATGGTCAACATAAGCAAATATCTCTTTTAGGGGATGATCTTGTAATATTTTCATCTAGTCCAATTCCTGGTAATGCTCAAAGTATTAACCGCATTATTAATAAATTATATTTAAAAGGCGTAAGAGTATTTACTAATTCTGAATTTAGCGACATTCATACATCAGGTCATGCCAAAGAAGAAGAATTAAAATGGATGTTAAGGATTATTAAACCAAAATACTTTATGCCTATGCATGGTGAATATAGAATGTTAAAAAAGCATACAGAAATTGCGCATAAATGTGGAATTGATCCAAACAATACATTTATTTGTTCCAACGGAGATGTTATCGAATTAATAAACGGAACTGTTCGCAAAAATGGTACTGTACAAGCTGGTGATGTTTATGTTGATGGATCCAGAGTTGGTGATATTGGTAGTATTGTTATAAAAGATCGGAAATTAATGAGTCAAGATGGTATTCTTATTACAATTCTAAATATAAATACTTTAACAAGAAAATTACTTTTAAAACCAAATGTAACTGCTAGAGGATTCGTTTTAGTTAATGAAAATCAAGAATTAATGCAAAAAATAGAAAGAAAAATTGCAGAAATAGTGAATAACTTTTTAGCTAAATCCCCTTACTCATATACAGATTTAAAAAACCAAATTATTTTAGAATTATTACCATTCATCAATAATTTGACTGGTAGAAAACCAATAATTTTACCAGTAATCATGGAAGTAAATCAAATAAAAAATTAAAAAATCTCATGTTAATAAAAACATGAGTTTATTTTTTATAATCCTGAATCGCCTCATTAATGTCATCCATTTTGCCATCCCCATAATTATTTTCATACCATTCCCGTTCTTCATCTGTAAGCTCACTCCATTTTGATTTAGGATTATCAGGTTTTATTAAAGCAAATAATAAAATTATCCCTATAATTATTGCAACTGCCACAGAAATATATTGTTTAATATTACCTATATTTACTTTTTTTACATTAAAAGTTGGATATTGACTTAATATATCTTTAACCTCATTCATTATGTCATCATCGCCATACAAGAAATAAAATTTACCTGCTATTCCATTTTTTTCTTTTATATAAAATTGTTTATTTCCCAAAGTACATGCTACTGCAATAATATTTTCATAATAAATATTGTAAGTATTTATCGAACAAATCATTTCTAAATAATCGTCATAAAAATTAATAGTAATCGCATCTAAATTATTGTCTTTAGCTTTATATACATAATGTTTTTTTCCATTTATCTCTTCTAACTCAATTTTGGCATTCCAATTATGTTTATTATGATATATATCTTTATAATCGCCTTTACTTTCAATAATTATTTTTTTCATAATTCCTCCAATAAAATAATATTTAACTAAGAATAGTATAACATATTTTTATTTAGCTTCTTCTTGAACTCTTGTTTCCCTTATTACTGTAATTTTAATTGTTCCTGGATATTGCATTTCTTGCTCTATTTGTTCTTTAATATCACGAGCAATTTTATAACTTTTAGCATCATCTACTTCAGATGGTTTTACAATTACTCTTAATTCTCTACCAGCTTGCATTGCAAATGTTTTTTCAACACCTTCATAAGAATTACCAATTTCTTCGAGTTGTTCTAATCTTTTTATATAATTTTCTAATGTATCATTTCTAGCTCCGGGTCTTGCCGCCGATAAAGTATCAGCTACTGCAACTAAAACAGCTATTGTCGATTTGGCTTCAGTATCACCATGGTGTGAAGCAATTGCATCTAATACTACATCTGGTTCATGATGTTTTTTGGCAAATTCTAAGCCTATGTCTACATGACTACCTTCAATTTCAAAATCAATTGATTTACCTATATCGTGTAATAATCCTGCCCTTTTTGCTAAAGTTACATTTTCTCCAAGTTCTGCTGCCATTAATCCAGTAAGATTAGCAACTTCAATAGAATGTTTCAAAGCATTTTGTCCATAGCTTGTTCGAAAATTTAATTTTCCTATTAACGTTACCAATTCAGGATCCATTTTAGTAATTCCTAGATCATTAATTGTTTGATTACCTATTTGAATAATTCTAGCATTTACATCTTTAACAGTTTTATCATAAATTTCTTCAATTCTTCCCGGATGAATCCGTCCATCTTTTATTAAAGACTCAATCGTTATTTTAGCAATTTCACGACGCAAAGGATCAAAAGATGAAATAACAATAGCTTCTGGTGTATCATCTATAATCAAATCAACACCCGTAACTGATTCAATAGTTCTAATATTTCGGCCTTCTCTTCCTATCAATCTACCTTTCATATCGTCATTAGGTAAATCAATAGTACTTATAGTTTGAAGTCCTACCACATCATCAGCATATCTTTCCATACTATTAACAATAAGTTGTTTAGCAATATCATGCGCTTCTAATTTAGCACGAGCTTCTGCATCTTTTATATAATTAGTTATTTCTAATTCCATATCGCTTTCCACTCGTTCCATAATTGCTTTACGTGCCTTTTCTTTGCTATATTTACTTATTTGTTCTAATTTAACTACTTCTTCTTTAAGTAGCTCATCCATTTTTTCCTCTTTATCTTGTAATTTTTTTTGCTTAGCTAATAAATCATTTTCTTTTTCTTGTAATAAATTATCTCTATTTTGAAGCATTTCTTCCCTTTTATCAAGATTATTTTCTCTTGTTAAAAGACGATCTTCACTTTGTAAAATTTCGGCTTTTTTTTCTTTTATTTCAGCTTCTGTTTCTTGTTTTATTCGAAATGATTCTTGCTTTATTTCTAACAAAGTATCTCTTTTATTTTTTTCGGCTTCCTTTTTAGCATCTTCGATAAATTTATTAGCTTTGTTTAATGCTCTAGATGCTCTAATGCTAAATATAATCCAAACAATTACAGCACCCATTAAAATTCCAACAACAAGAGTTAAAATGGCAATCAAAATATTATCCATTTTAAATCCTCCATCTTCTTATAGAATATATATTAAATATGTAATATTTATTTATATCTACAATTCAATTATAAGGGCAAATACATAAATAATCAAGTAAATAATATAAAACACTATGTAATTCATTATAATATTAGAAAATAGACAGACTCCAATTACAACGTCAGCCATTGTTATCTTTTTTATTGTTTTTAATTTATTTAAAATCTAAAATATATAAAAGGATTATACATACTACTTACTAAAAAAGTAATACAAACTAAAAATAATCCTATTATAACTATTTTTTTTATAATATAATACCAATTTTTATTAATAAATCTATCATCAATTTTTTTTATTATATCTAAACTAAAGAAATATGCAAATGGTAATAAAAATATGGAAAATATTATGTTAGAATTAGAATTTATAACTTCATTTAATGTTATAGATGATGATGAATTAAATAAAAGAATTACATCATTTAAATGGTTAACTCTAAAAAGAACCCAACCAAAATTAATAAATATAAATGTTAAAATATATTTTATAAAATTTGGTATTCTAATTAATATATTTTTTAATACTTTTTTTTCTAGAATTAAAATAATTAAGAAGTATAAACCCCAAATAATAAAATTCCAAGCTGCACCATGCCATATACCAGTTAAAATCCAAACGATAAACATATTTAATAACCATTTTTTTGTACTAACTTTGTTTCCACCAAGAGGTACATAAAGATATTCTCTAAAAAAAGTTGTCAAACTTATATGCCATCTTTTCCAAAAATCCGTGATACTTTTAGAAATATAAGGATAATTAAAATTTTCTAAAAATTCAAAACCAAATATTTTTCCTAACCCAATAGCCATATCACTGTATCCTGAAAAATCAAAATATATTTGAAAAGTATAAGCTAATATAGCTAGCAATATAACAGGATAAGAAAATTCTGCTAAATTGTTACTGTTAAAAATAGTATCTACAAAAATTGCCATTTGATTTGCTATCAAAACTTTTTTAGATAAACCTATAATAAATCTTTCAATTCCACTAACAATTTTAGTTTTATTTTCCATCCTATTATCAAGTTGATCTTCTATAGTTTCATATCTTACTATAGGTCCCGCAATTAATTGTGGAAAAAAAGAAATATATAGTGTTAAATTAAACCAATTTTTCTGAACATTTATTTTTTTCCAATACAAATCAATAATATAAGATAAAATTTGAAAGGTATAAAAACTTATTCCAATTGGTAATATAATTTCCTTTATATTAATATTAATATTAAAAATATTATTAATATTATTAATTATAAAATTTGTATATTTAAAATAAATTAAACTACTTACTATTAATATTATTGTTATAATAAATGTTATTTTTTTTAATTTGTAATTGTTTTTTAAATCATAATAATACACTAACAAACCGTCAAGATAACTAATAGTAACAGTAAATAACATTAAAAAAATGTATTTTGGTTCTCCCCAAGCATAAAATATTAAAGAAAATATCAATAATACTATATTTCTTATTTTATTAAATCTTTTTGGTACAATAAAATAAAAGATAATTACTAAAGGTAAAAAATAAAACAAAAATGTTAAACTACTAAAAAGCATTATTTCCTCCTTAAATTAAAAAGGTATCCATTATATAAAAATCAATATTTCCTATAAACAAAACCTTATCAACTTCATTAACTGTAACAAATTCTTCAAAATTAAATTTTTCACCAATATCATTTTCATAATTTCTTAAATCAACGTTATATGTTTTATTAAAATGACTTGCTAATAATTCATTAATAGCATTATCATAAGATTCACCAATAATCAACAAATTATCTCTATCTTCATTATAATAATCATATTTAATTAAACCTTTATCAGCACCATAAAAACCAGCATAACTTATTTCATTAGTATAATTTTCTAAATTATATGAATAATTATAATAAATTTGAGAATTATTAATATAAGTATCATGTTTTGGAAAATTAAAATTGTACACGCAAAAATTTTCTTTGAATAATAGTTGTCCACCTAAGCTTCTAGCTTTCGACCCACTCCAAAAACCAAGACATTTATCATATAAAGGTTCAATAGGATTATCATTTATTTTCAATAAATCTAATAATTCTTTATATGCTTTATAAGAACCTTGATAATTCCAATGATGATCGGTTTTATAAAAATATTTTTTAAAGTCATCAAAATTATTTATATTAAATTTAAAACTATTAATATTGCTATTTAATAACCCTTCAATTTGTTCATATATACCTAATTTATCATTATTTTGAAAATTTATATCAGTGTCCTTTTCAATATAATATAAGTAAAAGTCAATATTTTTATATTTATCAGCAATATTATTATAATTATTCATTTTTAAATCAATATTTTTTTTGTTTGATTCTAAATCTTTAGGATAATAAATTAAATAATTGTCCATTAAATATAATCCTTCTCCTAAATTCTTTGCATTATTATTAAAATTAAAATAATTTATTTTAGTCAATAAAAATAATGTTTTATTAACTAATTTCATATAATGAGCTAATGGAATTTGATCTGCCAGCGCCAATTCCAAATTATTTTGAAATTTATTATTAGAAAAAGTCTTAGCAGTCAAAATTGGTAATTTATTTGTATTTCTATTTTCAATATAATTTATATCTACTGGATTTATAATTGGTTTTATAAATCCACCTAGTAAAATCATGGATATTATAAACAAAAAAATAATATCTACACTATTTTTAGTTTTCATCATTCAAACCTCTCTATAATTAAAAATAACGTATTACTTCTTTATTTTAAACATAAATTTAACATTGCTATTCCAAAATCTTTTTAATCTAGATGGTTCTGTTATTATTCGATATAGCCATTCTAAATTTAACTTAATAAATATCTTTGGCGCTCTTTTTTTTGTTCCACTTAAAACATCAAATGAACCCCCTACTCCAATATAAATTCCTTTCTTAGCTTTAGAATAATATTTAGCTATTATCTTTTCTTGATGAGGTATACCTAAAGCCACCATACAAATATCTGGATTTTTTCGAATTATGTCTTCCATTATTTCATCACGATTTTTAACATAACCGTTACTATATCCTAAGATATTAATATTGGAATATTCTTTTTTTATTTTATCAATCAAAATGCTAATTACTTCTTCTTTAGCTCCAAATAAATAGATAGAATATTTATTTTCATTAGCGGTTTTTAAAAGGTATTCTGCAATATCAATGCCAGTTATTCTTTCAGATATTTTTATTCCTACTTTCCTAGCTGCTTTAACTACTGCAATACCATCAGGAACAAAACTATTATTCTTGTCTTCCAAAATATTTTTTAACTCTAAATCATTTTCACTAAGCATTAAAGTTTCAGGATTTACTGTAACAATAAATTTTTTATGTTTGTTTTTTAAATCATTAGCTAACAATTTAAAATAAGTTTCTCTCTTTTTATTATATAATTTTTTTAAATATTCTTTCATAAATAACTTACATTCCTTTCTTTCGTCCTTTCAGTCCTCTGAAAGGCACAAATTGAATTGAAAAATAAATA
>CALVVG010000013.1 GCA_944363795.1 uncultured Bacilli bacterium
TATGGGACTTTTTATTTATTAAATTAAAAAAGAAGATGTATAGAAAATAGATTATCTATTTTCTAACATCCCCTTTTAAATTACTTTGCCATCCAAGCTAAAGCTCTTAGCATCTGTTATTTTTACCTTGATTATTTTTCCTATTAAATCCTTTGCCCCTATAACATTTACTAATTTCATAGTATCCGTGTAACCGCACATTTTTTCATTATCTTTATCACTAGGACCTATTATTAAAACATCAACTAACTTATTTAAATATTTTTGATTATTTTCTAATGAATACTTATTAACTATCTGATTTAATTTGTGTAATCGTAATTCCTTTTCATCATGCGAAATTTTATCTTCCATTAATGCAGCTGCTGTTCCAACCCTTGGTGAAAAGATAAACGTAAATGCGCCATCAAATTTACAATAATTTACAATATCAATAGTTTTCTGAAAATCTTCATCAGTCTCATTAGGAAAGCCAACAATTATGTCAGTAGTAATACTAACATTAGGTATTTTCTCTTTTATTGTGTTAAATAAATTTTTATATTCAGCTATCGTATATTTACGATTCATTCTCTTTAAAATTTCATCACTACCAGATTGAATTGGCAGATGAATATAAGGCATTATATTATCGTACTTAGCTATAACATCAATCATTTTATCGGTAAAATTCCAAGGATGAGATGTAACAAAACGAATTCTAGGAATACCTATTTTAGCTACTTCCTCTAAAAGAGTTGCAAAATCGCATCCTAAATTAAGATCATTGCCATAAGCATTTACATTTTGTCCTAATAATGTAATTTCCAAATATCCTTGGTCTTTTAAATCTTGTACTTCTTTTAATATTTCCTCTAATTTACGACTTCTTTCCCTACCTCTTGTAAAAGGAACAATACAGTAAGTACAAAATTTATCACAGCCATAAATTATATTAATCCAAGCACTGATTTTTGAATTTCGATAATATTTTACATTTTCAAATACTTTATCGCTATTAGAAAATACTTCTATTTGTTGTTTTTGATGATATGTATCAACAATCCTTTTTGGAAGTTCAAATAAATTATGAGTTCCTATTACAATATCTATATATTGATGGTTATTTATAATTTCTTCTACTTCACTTGGTTGTTGCATTAAGCAACCACATAAACAAATAATTAAATTTGGTTTGATTTTTTTTAAGTGTTTGCACCTTCCCAAATATCCAAATATTTTTTCCTTAGCATTTTCTCGAATAGCACAAGTATTTAATACTACTATATCAGCATTTTCTAAATTTTCGACAGAACTATAACCTAACGATTCTAAATAATATTTTATTTCTTCTGAATCATGAACATTCATCTGACATCCATAAGTTCTTAAAAAATATTTTTTGCCTTTAAAAACAGGTTTTATATCCAAATCTAAATTGATATAATTTATATCAACTTTTTTTCTATCTTTAGCTATACACAAATCAGGCTTATTCATATTACCTCCTTGAAACTTTATTTTATCACATCTCTAAAAATAGTGAAAGCGGATTTTTAGATAAGTGTGAAATAAAGTTAAGTAGAAAGGTTATATTCGATGGATTTATGTAAATGATAAAAAATGATTTATTTTTTACCAATAACAGCTATATTAAAAGTATTGTTATAAACCAAAACCCGCTTTCAAAAAACATTTTACACTTATATTTTTTTATTGCAAGTAAATCGACAAAAGAAGAAAAAACTTCTTAATTTTCGACAAAAAAAGAAGAATTTACATCTTCTCCTTTATTTTTTTATTGGCTTTAGTATCGTTTTTCCTCCCATATATGGTTGTAAAGCTTTTGGTATTAAGACGCTACCATCTTCTTGATAATTATTTTCAAGTAAAGCTATTATAGCTCTACTTGAAGCTAAAACAGTATTATTTAAAGTATGTAAATAATAGTTTTCTTTTTCTCCTTTAACTCTAATTCCCAAACGTCTAGCTTGAGCATCACCTAAATTTGAACAAGAACCAACTTCAAAATATTTTTTTTGTCTTGGGCTCCAAGCTTCAACATCACAAGATTTTACTTTTAAATCTGCCAAATCACCACTGCAACATTCAAGTGTTCTAACTGGTATATCTAGACTTCTAAATAATTCCACAGTATATTGCCACATCTTTTCATACCATTTCATTGAATCTTCTGGTTTACATAAAACAACCATTTCTTGTTTTTCAAATTGATGAACACGGTAGATACCTCTTTCTTCAATACCATGAGCACCAACTTCTTTTCGAAAACAAGGAGAATATGAAGTCATTGTAATTGGCAAAGAATCTTCTTTTATCAATTGATCTTTAAACTTACCAATCATAGAATGCTCACTAGTTCCTATCAAGTATAAATCTTCACCTTCAATTTTATACATCATAGCATCCATTTCTGCAAATGACATAACACCTGTTACAACATCACTTCTAATCATAAATGGAGGGATACAATAAGTAAATCCTTTATCAATCATAAAATCTCTTGCATAAGATAGCATTGCACTATGAAGCCGAGCCATATCACCCATTAAATAATAAAAGCCATTTCCACTTGTTCTACCAGCAGATTCTTTATCCCAGCCATTAAAGCTTTCCATAATTTCAGCATGATAAGGAATTTCATAATCAGGAACTTTTGGTTCACCAAATTTTTCATTTTCCACATTTTCGGAATCATCCTTACCAATTGGAACACTGGAATCAATTATGTTAGGAATTACCATCATTCTAGTTTTTATTTCATGTTCTAAACTTTCTTCACTAACTTCTAATTTATCTAATTTTTCATTAATTGCGCTAACTTCTTTTTTTATTTTTTCAGCTTCATCTTTCTTGCCATCACGCATCAATTTTCCAATTTGATTACTTAACTCATTTCTTTGAGCTCTTAATTTATCTCCTTCAAGTTTATATTCTCTGTACGTTTTATCATATTCATACACCTCATCTACTAACCCCAATTTTTCATCTTGAAATTTTTTCTTAATGTTTTCCTTTACTAAATCAGAATTTTCTCTAATTAATTTAATATCTATCATATTTTATCCTCCTAAATACTTATCTTTAATATTTTTTTATATAACTTTCTTATATTTTATAAACATTTTATCTATATAATTAATAATTATTTATCTTCACCATCGCTTCTAATATAACACATTTTTAGAATTTTGCAAATATTTAGCATAATTTTAGCTTTGTATTTTTTTTAATACATATTATATTTTTTATGTAATATGTTAGGAGTGAAATTATGGTTTTAACTACAACCTCTACTATCGAAAATAAAAAAATTAAACAGTATAGAGGAATTGTGTTTGGAGAAACAGTTATTGGCATTGACTTTGTTAGAGATTTTGGAGCAAGTATAACCAATTTTTGGAGGAAGATCCCCAGAATATGAAGAAGAATTAGTTAATGCCCGAGTTGATGCAATTAATAAAATGATTAAAAAAGCCGAAAAAATTGGGGCTAATGCTTTAATCGGTGTAAAAGTAAATACCGAAAGTATGCCTATGGCTAACAAACAAAGCTCAATGTTAATCGTTACCGTTACGGGTACTGCGGTTGTAATAGAATAATTAATGAGAAATAATTTATGAAAAAAAATGCTCATTATGTTGGAGTGGATGAAAAATATATTCCAGAAAACGAAAAATACGTAAAAGAAAGTATTGCAGATGATTTAAAAACAGATTTAAAAGAAAGCTATCAAAATATGGATAAAGAAAAAGCTAAGAAAAATATTAAATTAGTAGCTAAAGTTTGGATTGGATATTTTATTGGTGTCGGTATTTTTGCTATTTTAATTTTTGGCTTTGTAATATTTTTTATAATTAAGATTATTTCAAAATTTTAAAATCAAAAAAACGTTTATATTGGGTATTTAAACGTTTTTATTTTGCAAAGCTTTTTTTGCACCAGCATACGGTAACCAAGCACAAGTTTTACGACTTGTGTTTTTAACATTTTCATATACTATAGCTTCATTTAATATATTTGCATTATAATTTTGATTATTTAACATAGCCTCCATATTATTAATAAAGTTTAATGCATCGTCCACTGTTTTACCAATTAAATTATTCGTCATAATCGATGCCGAAGATATACTTATAGCACAAGCTTCGCCTTCATATGCCATGTCAATTATTTTATCATTTTCTATTTTAATATAAATATTTAAATTATCAATACATGATGAATTACGAGTATTTTCCTTTAAATAACTCATATCTTCTACTTTTCTTCTATTATGAGGATTAGTGTAATGTTCCATTATTATTTCTCTATTCAAATTAAATCATCTCTTCCATTATTTTATCTTTATTTTTTAATAATTCAATTAATTCATCTATTTCTGATTCAGTATTATAAAAATATAAACTTACGCGTAAAGAATTGGTTACTCCAGTAGCATTTTTAAGTATTTTAGCACAATGATTACCTGCTCGAACACAAATATTATATTTATTCAAAAAGTAAGCTACATCTTGAGAAAAAATACCATCAATATTAAATGCTACAATTCCACTATCAGCTTCTAAATTAATTATATCTATATGTGGTAATTTAATTAATTTTTCAATCAAATAATTTCTTAAATGAATTTCTCGATCTCTGATTTTATCAAGCCCAATATTTTTTAAATATCTTATCGCTTCACCTAAGCCAATTACTCCAGCTATATTTGGAGTACCTGCTTCTAATCTAGTTGGCAATTCTTTTAAATATATTTCACTTGGTGTATCAAATGATTCATTCATACCACCACCAAGATTTATCGGTTCTAAATTTTCTAATAATTCTTTTTTGCCATATAATACACCAGTACCAGTTGGCCCTAACATTTTATGAGCTGAAAAAGCTAAAAAATCTATATCTAAATCTTGAACGTCTACAGACATATGTGGGACGCTTTGAGCCCCATCTACTACAACAAATATATTATTTTCATGGGCTATTTTTGTAATTTCTTTAATTGGTCTTACATCTCCTACAACATTAGTTATTTGTGCTAAAGCAATAATTTTAGTTCGAGGGGTAATACTTTTTAAAACATTATCTATTGTAACATGTAAATTATCATCTAAAGGTATATAATTTATAACACAGCCATAATCTTGAGCTAATCTAAACCATGGTAAAACATTAGATGCATGCTCACTGGTAGTAATAAGTATCTCATCTCCCGATTCTACAATATTAGCAAAAAAACCAGTAGCAATCATATTTAATGACTCAGTTGCTCCACTAGTAAATATTATTTCTTCTTTACTTTTAGAATTAATAAAGGAAGATACTTCATCTCTAGCATTTTCATATTCCATATCTACTTTGTACGAAATATCATAATCACCTCTATGGGCATTTGCACTATAATTTTCATAATAGTCTCTCATTTTATCTATTACTACTTGAGGTTTTAAACTAGTTGCTCCATTATCAAAATATATTATATCTTGTTTTAACATTGGAAAATCTTCTCTATTCATTAATTCACCTTCTTTCTCTACTTATTTATTATTATTTTATTCCGCTGTAAAATAAAGAAATATAGCAATGGCCTTGTCCAGATTAAATTTATATTATTTTAACACATTTTTTATATTTTTACAAAATGAGTTGACTTAAAATAAATTTTTATTTATAATATTTGATGTAAAGCGCATTATTTTTTTTCATATTTTTACTAAAGATTTTATTATTAATGTCGCTTTACTAAAAAACACAAGTTTTATATATCTTGTGTTTTTTCTTGTTTATCATTTAAACGATATTTGACATTGGTAGCAAGTGTACTATAAATTATTGAGCAAACTGGTACACTTAAAAGCATTCCTAAAACTCCTGAAATACTTGCTCCAATAGTTACTGCAACTAATACCCAAATACCTGGTAATCCAACTGATTTACCTACCACTTTAGGATAAATTAAATTACCTTCTAGTTGTTGTAAAACCAATATAAATATAACAAATATTATGGCTTCTAAAGGATTAATCATAAAAATTAAAAATGCCCCAACTATTGTTCCAATAAATGCTCCAAATACCGGAATCAAAGCCGTAAAACCTACTAGCACAGAAATTGTTGATGCATAAGGTAAACCTAGCACAATCATTCCTAAAAAACAAAGTATTCCAATAATTATTGCTTCAATACATTGTCCCCCAACAAAATTAGCAAAAATTTTATTCGATAAAGTAACTATATCTTGAATTTTATCATTTATTCTTTTTGGTAAATATGCACTTCTAATTTTTTGTACTTGACTAAAAATCTTTTCTTTTTGAGCTAGAAAATATATTGCAAATACAATTCCTATTGTTATATTAATAAAACCTGTAACGACATTTGTAGCAATTCCTAGTGTTGTTTCTAAAACTTGGTTACTATTTTCTTTTATATATGAACTAGCACTATCTCCTAAAGCTTTTAGTGCCTCTTCTACTTCTTTAATAATATTAGAATTAATACCCAAAGTTTCCAAAAAATCCTGAATATTTTGATTATATTTAGGTATACTATCTGCAAAAATAGCAATAGTATTTTGAAAATTAGGAATTATCAAAAATAATAAAAATGCTAAAAAACCAATAACAATAGTTAATGCTAAAATAAGACTTACTGTTCTTTTTGTAAGCAAAGTAGTTTGCCAATTTTTAAACCATTTTTTTTCAATAACATTCACTAAAACATTTAATACAAATGCTATACCTAATCCCACTATAAAAGGCATAAATAAATGAATAATATATTTTATTATATTAAATAAATCTTTAATATAAATAAATGCAAATATAAGTAATATACTAAATATTATTATTTCTTTTATTTCCTTTATTTTAAATGATTTCATTATTCATCATCTCCATTTCATTATAACTTATTTTATTTAATATAGAAACATTATTCAGCAATTAAAGATAAATTTACACGTCCCTTTTCCTTTTCAATTCCATCTACATATACTGTTATAATGTCACCAACTTTTAATATTTCATTAGGATGTTTAATAAAATTTTTACTCATTTTTGATATATGAACTAAAGCATCATCATGTAAACCAATGTCAACAAAAGCACCGAATGCTGTAACATTACGAACTGTCCCTTCCAAACTCATACCAAGTTCTAAATCATCAATAGTAAGAATGTCACTTCGCAAAGTCATTTGTTTTACTTCATCTCTTGGATCGATTACCCCATTAACTAAATTATTTTTTATTAAATCCCATTTTTCTTCTGAAATATTATATTTATTCATTACATCTTTTGTATTTAATGCTTCAATTCTTTCTTTCATATAATCCGTTCCCACTTTAGATACTTCGATATTATTATCATGTAAAATATTATTAACCAATTCATAGTCTTCTGGGTGAATATTAGTTTTATCAAGTGGATTATCACCATCAAATATCCGTAAGAAACCTGCAGATTGTTCAAATGCTTTATCATTACCTTCTATCTTTTTTAACTCTTCTCTAGATTTGATAGCACCTTTTTTCTTGCGATAATCTAAGATTTTTTTGATAATGCTTTTGCTAAGACCAGAAACATAATTTAAGATACTTTCACTAGCATTATTCAAATTGACTCCAACTTTATTAACAACTTTACTTACAACAAAACCTAATTCTTCATCTAATTCTTTTTGTTTCAAATCATGTTGATAAAGTCCTACACCAATACTTTTTGGATCAATTTTAACAAGTTCAGATAACGCATCTTGTAATCTTCTTCCAATACTTACTGCACTTCTTTGTTCAACTGAATAATCTGGGAATTCGCATTTAGCTAAAGGAGAAGCGGAATACACACTAGCACCAGCTTCACTAACGATTACATATTTAACTTCCAAATTGTACTTTTTAATTAAATTAGCTACAAAGCTTTCACTTTCTCTTGAAGCAGTTCCATTACCAATTGCGATAATCTTAACTCCATGTTTTTGCAATAAAGCAAGCATAATTTTTTCCGCCATATCAACTTCTTTTTTTGGTTCATGTGGATAAATTACTCCAATTTCTAAAACTTCTCCAGTTTCTGATAATACAGCCAATTTACATCCAGTTCTAAATGCTGGATCAAATCCCATTACTACACAACCTTTAATCGGTGGAGTAAGTAATAGATTTTCTAAATTATTACCAAATTCATTGATACCAAATTCACTAGCTTTATCATATAATTCTGCTTTTATATCTCGTTCTAAACTAGGTTCTAATAGTCTTTTCCAAGCATCTTCAATATATGTTTGCATATCAGATACCAATGGACTTTTCTTATTACCAATAACTTCATTGTGTAAGTACTCTATTACTTTTTTACTATCAACACTCAAACTATAAGTTACCACTTTTTCTTTATCAGCTCTAGCAATAGCTAATGTTTGATGTGGTTTCATATTTGTTATTTTTTGTTCAAAATCATAATATATTTCATAGACTTTATTTGCATCTTCAGCATTTTTCTTAATTTTTCCTTTAACAACACCATTATACCAATAATAATTTCTAATATATTTACGATATTTAGGTTTATCACTAATCCAATCAGCAATAATATATCCTGCATGCATCATAGCTTCATCAATTGTTTTAACTTGATCACTCAAATAATCTTTAGCTATTTCATCACGAGTTTTATTAGGAAGTGTCATGATAATTTTTGCTAAAGGCTCTAATCCCATTTTAATTGCTTCAGTTCCTTTAGTCTTTCTCTTTTCTTTAAATGGTGTATAAATATCCTCTACTTCACTTAACTTTGTTGCTTCATCGATTGCTTTAATAAGTTCTGGTGTAAGCATTCCTTTTTCATCAATCAATCTTTTAACATCATCTTTACGTGCTTGTAAATTGACGGCATAATTATATTCTGTTTCGATAAGTCTCAATTCTTCTTCATTTAAATTACCCGTTGCTTCTTTTCTATATCTTGCTATAAAAGGAATTGTTGCTCCTTCACTTAACAAACTAATTACATTTTTAATTTGCCAATCTTGTTTATTTATTTTTTTACTAACTTTACTTATTATTTCTTCATTCATTACATTTTACCTCATTACAATTATAAGAAATTTTAATTATTTAGACAAGCATTATAATATATTTTATAATAATTACCTACTAACACGTTGATTATCTAAAAACTCTTCAAAAAAGTTATAATATATATTAAATTTTACCAAATATTCTTTTTTCAAATCATCTGGCATCTTTGTTCCTGTTTGACTTTCAATACGTTCAAATATTTTTCTTATATTATCTTCACTAATAGCCCATAAAGAATTTGGAAGAATATTACTAAATTCTTCACTACTAATTGTTTGAAAATTAGCAATCATATCTTCAGAATATTTTGCATCATGATTTACTGCCATTAGATATTTAACCATCATCGGATGATCAACTAATGCTCTAGAGTTATCCCAATTAACTTGTAAGTCAACATTTCCATTTGGATATAAGACAATACCCCAATTTTCAGCATGTCTATCCTCTTGCCCTATAAGTAAATCAAAAACAAAAATATGCACTAATTTATCCATCAAATTAGCAACGATTTCTTGCATATCATCCCGATTCTTAAAATAATCTTCTAAACTAGCTCAAATACTTTCCAAAGTATTATAATCATAATAATTTTTACCATAATGTTTTTCTAATATTGAAGAACCTAAAATATACTTAGCATCTTTTTCCTTAAAATCTTTAGAAATTACTCCTTTATAGACACCCAAAGTAGCTAAGTCATATTGAACACTAGAAATACCTAAATCTTTTGCTAAATAATAAAATACTAATTCATTATATGGATTAACTAATGAATCAAATTAAAAAAAATAAGTAACACCATCATAATCAAACCCAAAAACAAATTGACTATTCATCATTCTTTTTCGAACAATCACTGTTTTGTTATTTTTAAGTAAAAATTTTAATAATATAGTAACATCATATATTTCTTTTTTGGGGATATCTAATAACTTATCAACATCAATAAAGCCATTAATTCTTTTCATTAGTTTCCCCTTTAAAACAAGTATCTTCATGACTATTGATAATTCCAATTGCTTGTAAGTATGAATATATAATGATTGTTCCTACAAACTTCATACCCAACTTTTTTAAATCATTTGAAATAATATCAGACAACTTATTACTAACAACTTTACTATCAGTCTTTATTACTTTATTATCTGTAAAACTCCATATGTATTTAGCAAATGACCCATACTTTTTTTGAATATTTAAAAACACTTTAGTATTATTAATTGTTGCTTCAATTTTTCTTCTATTTCTAATTATCCCCTTATCTTGCATCAATTCATTTATTTTACTTTCATCATAATTTAATATTTTTTGTGGATCAAAATTTTCAAAAGCATTTCTAAAGTTTTCACGTTTTTTTAATATTGTTTCCCATGAAAGTCCCGCTTGAAACATTTCTAAAATTAATAACTCATATAATGCATGATCATCATATTTAGGAACTCCCCATTCATTATCATGATATAAAACATATAAAGGATTATCCATATTTACCCAAGTACATCGCTTCATTTGTTTGTCTCCATGTAATATTTTCTCTCTGCTAATATACTTGCAACATAATCTAATTCATCATATTCTTCATCAGATAAGTCATCATCCACTCTATCAACTAAAAGCAATACTTCATCAATTGAACTACACTTAGTTACATCAATATTATATTTCAAAAGTACACTTGCTTCATAATCATTAATTAAAATATTTTTCCCATATTTCTTTAATTCATCCATATCAATCACTTGCATTATTGTATCAAAAAAGTTATATTTCGTAAATCCTTGATACAGTTTACCAAAAGTACCAATCTTAAAAAGTTCATTATTTCAAATATAAAATAAAATTTTTATGAACAATCACAAATAGTTAAAGTATAGCAAAAAGAACTAGGTAAATTAATCATCTAGTTCTCTTTTTACTATTATACCGTTATCGGTAGAATACATTTTAAAATTTACTTAGTAATTCTATTAATCTAGTATTTTTATAAATACTTTCTCTACCTACTTTTTCAAATTCTAAAAGACCTGCATCTACTAAACTATTTAAATATGTAGCAGCAGTTTGTCTTGTAACCCCACATCTATCTTCCATATAATTGATTCTAGTGTATACCTCAAAGAATAACGAATCTAATAATTCATCAGAATATATTTTAGGTAACTTAGTCATAAATTCTTGTTTATAAGTTTCCATCTCTTCTTGAATTAGTTTTATTAATTCAATAGTATTTTTAGATGTTTCTTCTATTCCTTTTAGAATATATATAATCCAATCTTCATAATTATTATTTTCTCTAAATTCAGTAAATAATTTATAATATTTATCTTTATTCTTATTAATATAATTACTTAAATAAAGAATTGGACTATCTAAAAGATTATTTAATACTAAATATAAAACATTTAATATTCTTCCGGTTCTTCCGTTTCCATCGTAAAATGGATGAATAGATTCGAATTGATAATGAATTAAAGCCATTTTAATTAATGGATCAACTTCATCATCTCTTTCATTAATATAATCTTCAAGATTTTTTAATAAATCTCTAATTTCTTTTTCTTCTTGTGGCGGCGTATAGATTACCTCTCCAGTTTTACTATTAACTAATTTAGTTCCAGGATTTTTTCTTACACCAGCTTTATTATGTTCAATCATTCCTTGAAGTTCCACTAAAACATTAGTTGAAATAAATCCTTTTTCCTTTATAATTTCATATCCACGCCAAATAGCACTTCTATAATCAACAACTTCTTTAGCAGATTCATCTTTATATCCACTTTCTGTTAAAACTTTATAAATGCTATCATGAGTAGTAACTATATTTTCAATTTCACTACTATCTTTAGCTTCATTAATTGTAATAGCATTTATCAAAATATGTTGATTAGGAATTGAATTAGCAAATCCTTTTAATTCTGCAAGTGATCTAGAAGCTTCATTCAATACTTCAAGAATTTTAGGTGTTTTTAAATTATAGTCATTAAATGGTAATAATTTCATATTATCATCTCCTCATATATAATATTACATTATTTTTTTAACATATACAAGAAATATGTTAAATTTTCAATATTTTTTTAACATATTATAAAAATATGTTAAATTTTTTAAATTTTTTTATTATCAAAAAAAGACTAGATTTCTCTAGCCTATGACACTTATGACACTTGTGACACTTAATATTAGTACCCCCTATATTTAAGTGACGCAAGTGACGCAAAAATATATATGAACAATATTTATAATATATTATTTATTATTTTCTTTATTTGGTCATTACTAAATTCTGCACGTTCTAAAATCATCGCATAATTTATTTTTCTTATTATTGTGTATGATGCAATTTCTAATGTTTTAAATCTATCTAACTTCGATCCATGTGAAAGATAATTTCTTTTATTTGAAAATGATTTAGCTAAAGAATAATTGCTGAAATCTATATTGGGATATTTACTCTCATAATATTTTCTATCAGATTCTACTATATAATCATATTTTTTAAGTGCATAATCAATCTGTTCTTCTAATCTTCCTTCACAATTATCTATAAAACTATATAAATCATTAAAATAGTTTCTAATTTGACTATTATATTTTTTTCTATTATTTTTTTGATTTTTTAAATAGTTTAAAGTAAACACTTTAGCATCATTATAATATTTTTTTCTATTACTCTTAAATTTTGGATTTAATAAATCAAACTCTGATTCAAATGCAGAAGAAATATTAATATACTTATTATTGTCTATAATATATTCCATTAGTGAATTATTTGGAAAAGACAATAACATAAATTCATTATTCTTTATACAAGATAATAATAAAGGTATTTTATCAATATAATCTGTCAATATCATATTTTTACCTACTTTTGGCAGATCATATTTTTCATCATCAGATGAAACAAATAATTCAAAATTAATAGTTGTATCTTGAGGAGTATTTCCATACAGAACAGGTTCTGTTTGAGTTAAAATAATACTATCAAATTTTACATGTTGCCTATAACAAATAAATGAAAACAGTTTTTCAACATCTTTATATATATTAATTATTGACTTGACATTTAAATTATTTTCAGAGTTTATCACTAATGATGTTTGCATTGTTAGTACATTATTAACATCTTTATGAACAGTTGTCATATTCCAACCAGGAATAAGTTTAAATGTCAGATTATTATAATTAAAACTTTTAATTTTATCTTTTCCATAATCTACTTTTAACTCTAATTTGCTATTATCCCTATCCCATTTATCAGTTACAGTACACTTTGATGACATAAATCTGTCTATGCATTTTCCTTTAAAAGAAATATTTTTAATTAGATTAGGTTTTGCTACAGGACTTATCCCATTTGATCTTCCTATTATATATGCTGGAACCCATGCTTGAAAGCAGCCTCTTCCTATACTTGAAAACTTCACTTCTATAAATCTTATATAGGTCTCACTATTAGTCTCTCCATCTATATCAATTCTATCTCTTAAATAAGGATATTTTTCAAAATCAAATTCTGGAAAGAGAGAAGAAAATTTTTCCATTTTTGCAGGTTGTATAGTTAATATTTTACTATCCCTATCAAAACTAAAATAAAATTTCTTCTTCTTTCTTAATGTACCACAAATTATATTACTCAAAATAGTCACCTCTTAGTAATTATTTTACCACAAAAAAGTCTGATATAAACAATCAGACTAATTTAAAACTTATTATTAGATATACTAAAGAATTTATCAAAAAACTCTAATAATTTATCAATAACTTTATTTTTCTTTTCTTGTCTATCATTATTAGGAGTAAACATGTTCATTGGGGGAAGTATACTAGATACTTCTGTTCCATTAGTTTCCACTCTACCCTGTTCAAATGATCTTTGAATAAAGTTATATGTTTCTTCTTTATTAAGATTTTCTTCAGCAATTAATTTATCTAATTCTTCCTTTTTCTTACTATTCATAAATGATTCAAAATCGGCATATACATTTGAATCTTGATCTAATGATTCAATGAATGCCATGATTAAATCTTTCTTATTTCTTAAATCTGGACTCGCCATGATAGTCTTTTGAATAGTTACAAGAATTTCTTTATCTTCCATGTTACTGTCATGGTATTTTTTAACTAATCCCAAAATATAATCAATGTTTACTTCAATTGATTTAATTAATTCCATTTCAAAAACGACATCTTCAGAAACATCTATTTTATCTCTTTTTGCTTTATTTTTAAATTCATTATAAAGTTCTATATAAATACTATGATAATCTTGTTTATCTCTTTCATTAATTAGTTCTTCATCTTTAAACTCATCAAATGAAGATAAGATATTTGTTACTTTTAATATTGCTCCATACAGTTTAATGAATTCTTTTTGTTCTGCTTCACTTTGCATTAATTCTCCAGGAGCAAATTTAGAAGTTAACTTTTCAACTAATGATTTATACCCCTCGAATGTTTTACCGTTATCATCTTCATAGCCATAATAGTAATCATTATATGGTTTTAATAGAACTACTCCATGAGCATTTTCATCACCAAATTTAGCTAATGCTTCATTTAATCTATCTTCTAAATTTCTAAATGAAACAATATTACCATAAGTTTTAACGCTGTTTAAAATCCTATTTGTACGTGAAAAAGCTTGAATCAAACCGTGCCATTTCAAACTTTTATCAACCCACAATGTATTTAAAGTTTTGGCATCAAATCCCGTTAAAAACATATTAACAACAATTAATATATCTATTTCTCTATTCTTCATTCTCAAAGAAACGTCTTTATAGTAGTTTTGAAATCTTTCTGATGATGTATCATAACTTGTACCAAACATATTGTTATAATCTTTAATAGCATTATCGAGGAATGTTCTATCATCTGTACTTAACGCTTCCGTTGATTCAGAGTTTTCATCAATTACTCCGTCTTCTCCATTAACACCATAAGAATAAATTAAAGCTATTTTTAAATTACTATTTTTAAGAGCTAATTGTTTCTTAAATTCCACATAGTACTCTTTAGCCATTTTAATACTTGAAACAGCAAATATTGAATTAAATCCATTAATATTCTTCTTAGATTTTATTTCTTCTGTACTGTACTTTTTAGCCACATCTATAACATTATCTAATGTTGAATAAACATAAGACTCACTTGTTTTAGTTTTAGTACTAAAATGATCTATTATATAATTTGTGATTAGATTTATACGAACTTGATTATCAAATAGTTTTTCTTCATCAATGTTATAAACTTTTTCATCTTTAACATTGTCTTTGATATCTACTCTACCAACATATTCATATCTAAATGGTAAAACATTTTTATCTGCTATAGCATTTACTATTGTATAAGTATGTAATCTTTCTCCAAATACTTGTTCTGTTGTTTCAGATATTCCATTAATGGTTATTGTATTTTCTAAAAATATTGGAGTTCCAGTAAATCCGAATATATAATATTTTTTAAACTTTTTAATAATAGATTTATGCATTTCTCCAAACTGAGATCTATGACATTCATCAAATATAAAGACAACATGTTTATTAAACACTTTACTATTTTCATTTTTCTTAATAAATGTAGATAGTTTTTGAATAGTTGTTATTATAATCTTAGCATTAGAATCATTTAATTGACTTTCTAATATTTTTGTAGATGTATTAGAATTAGCCGCCCCTTCTTTAAATCTATCATATTCTTTCATTGTTTGATAATCTAAATCTTTTCTATCTACAACAAACAATACTTTATCAATAAAAGAAAGTTTACTAGCTAATTGAGAAGTTTTAAATGAGGTTAATGTTTTACCAGATCCTGTTGTATGCCAAATATAACCACCTGCTTTTATAGTTCCATAAAACTTATTATTATATGCAATATTAATTCTATTTAATATCTTTTCAGTTGCTACTATTTGATATGGTCTCATAACAAGTAACTCTTCTTCACTAGTAAAAACGCAATACTTAGTTAAAATATTAAGTAATGTATGCTTAGTTAAAAATGTTTTAGCAAAATCTATTAAGTCAGTAATCCCATTGTTTTTTTGGTCTGCCCAATAAGATGTAAATTCAAAAGAATTAGATTTTCTTTTAGTCTTATTGTTTATATGAAATTCTCTAGTTGTATTAGAATAATACTTAGTTAATGTACCATTAGAAATAACAAATATTTGCACAAAGTTATATAAGCCACATCCTGCCCAAAAAGAATCTCTTTGATATCTTTCTATTTGATTAAATGCTTCTCTTAAGTCTATTCCTCTTTTCTTTAATTCAATATGAACTAAAGGAAGACCATTAACTAAAATAGTTACATCATATCTATTATCATAATTACCTTCACTATTAACATATTGATTTAATACTTGTACACTATTATTATGAATATTATTTTTATCTATTAAATAAATATTTCTTTTTTCACCAGAATCTAAAGTTATTTCTTGTTTATAATCTTCTTGAATTAATCTAGTTTTTTCAATGATATAATCATTTTTATTAGCAATAATTTTACTAAAGAAAAAATCCCATTCTCCATCAGTAAAATAATAATTATTAAGTTTTTCTAATTGTTTTCTTAAGTTATGAATTAATTCATATTCATTATTTATAGTTAAATATTCATAACCTTGTTCTACTAATGTATTAATTAATTCTTTTTCTAAAGCAGCTTCACTTTGAAAAGATGTAGCTACTCTATTTAATGCAGTATATTCAGCAAGTACAGTTGAATTATCATTTTCACTGATTAATCCTATACTACTCATTAACCTTCAACTCCTTAAAACTTAATAATTTATTTCTATAATATTCATATTGTTTTTTTCTTAATTTTATTTCAGCTGGTATTCCTTCAGATATATCATTCACTAGTTTATCAAATTTATCTAGTATATTTACTATTCTTTGTTGTTCTTCTAGAGGTGGAACTAATACTTTTATTTTACCTATATCATCTTTATTAATTTTTATGGGAACTGCATGTAACAAAGTCTTTTTATACAACTCTTCTTGGCCAATGCTACTTTCTAAATAATACTTTAAATATTTACTTAATATAATATCATTATTTGGTCTTATCAATGCTAGAGAAACATAATAAGCTAATTCCATGTTTTTTTCAAGTACAGAGCATTTTCCAATGCTACCTATTCTAGTCATAAAAACATCATTTAACTTTGGTTTTATTTTGTATTTTTCATAATCTTTAAATGCAATAAATTTATTAGAATTATAAATATCATTAATATTTTCTACACTAATAAAAGGAACACCAAATAATTGATAATTAGGAGTTGAATGCGTTCCATCATAAATACTTGATATTTCATTCAATTTATACCTTTTACTAATATTTTCAATATTTATAAATAATTTATCTAGCCAAAACTCATATTGTTTTTTTCTTGCTTCTAATTCTGCTTCTAATTCTGCTTCTAATTCTGCTTCTAATTTTCCAAATTTATCTAATATTCTTACTATTTCTTCTTGTACTTCTAATGGAAGAATAGGTATTTTAAACTTTTCTATTACTCTACCATCCAACGTGGGAATTCCAGCTCTCCTTACTTTTCCTATAAAATAATTCTCAAAATTCTTTAAATAATGATATAAATATCGATTCGACAATTCTTTTCGATGCTCTATACAGTAGCATCCATCTGAAGACCAAAAATTATTCTTGCAATAACCAACCGTACCTGCTGATGCACCAACATTTATGATCATTACGGTATCACCAAATCTATTAAAATCATGATAATATCCCAATGGTTCTAAACCACCATGATATACCGGAAATTTTTCTTTTTTACTTAACTGTTTTGTAGTTAATCTTTTACCTCTTAGCACATTTGTTATATCTATAATACTTTTATATTTAACCCCATTAGGACATTTCTCTTTTATTAAATCTTGTATTTTACTCATAATAATCAGCCTCTAATTCTTTGATTATCTCTTCTAATTCTTTTCTTATTTGTTGTTGTTTAGGAACTATCTCAGCTAATTTTTTATTTACTTCTTCTATATCTATTTTTTCTTCATTAATATTTATTTTTAAATAAGAATTTATTGATATATTATAATCATTTTCTTTTATTTCTTCATAAGTTGTTAGATAAGCTTTATTTTCTACTGTCTTTCTTTCCTTTAATAAATTAACTATATTATTAATATTTTCATCTGATAATTTATTTTTATTTGTATTTCTAACAAATTCTTCTGAAGCATCAACAAATAGAATATTATTATCAGTTTTATTTTTCTTTAATACTAAAATACAAGTTGCTATTGATGTACCAAAAAATAAATCTGGTGGTAGTTGTATAACCGTATCTACAAAGTTATTATCTATCATATACTTTCTTATTTTTTGTTCTGTTCCCCCTCTATAAAGTACTCCAGGAAACTCTACTATTGCTGCTGTTCCTTTAGGTGAAAGCCATGATAACATATGCATAGTAAAAGCTAAGTCTGCTTTTGATGACGGTGCTAATACTCCAGCTGGAGCAAATCTTTCATCATTTATAAGTAATGGATTTTCTTTACCAGCCCATTTAATTGAATAAGGAGGATTAGATACAATTGCATCAAATGGTTCATCATCCCAATGTTCTGGATGTATTAAAGTATCACCTCTTGCTATATTAAAATTATTATAGTTTATATTATGTAAAAACATATTTATTCTGGCTAAGTTATATGTAGTTAAATTTATCTCTTGACCAAAGAAACCTTCTCTTACATTTTCTTTACCTAATATTTTGGCAAACTTTAAAAGCAAACCACCAGAACCACATGCTGGATCATAAACTTTATTAACTGATGTTTTATCCATAATGACAATTCTAGCAAGTAATTCCCCTACTTCTTGTGGTGTAAAAAATTCCCCTCCTGATTTACCCGCAGATGATGCATACATTGTCATTAAAAACTCATAAGCATCTCCAAATAAATCAATATTATTATCTTCATAATCGCCAAAATTTAAATCTCCTATAGCATTTAATAATTTTACTAATTTTTCATTTCTTTCATCTACTGTATTTCCTAATTTATTATCAATAGTAAAGTCATCAAATAAACCTTTTACATCATCTTCAGATGCAGTCCCTCTAGCAGATGCTTCTATATTATTAAATATATTAGATATAACTATATTTAAATTTTCATTAGAAGATGCATTTTTTCTTACATTACAAAATAATTCACTAGGTAATATAAAGAAACCTTTTTCTTCTAATATTTGTGATTTGCCCATTAAAGCTTCCTCATCACTTATATTTCTATATTCAAAATCAGTAAATCCTGCTTTTTTTTGGTTTTCATTAACATAATGTTCAATATTTTCAGAAATGAATCTATAAAACAATAAACCTAAAACATATTGTTTAAAATCCCATCCATCTACCGATCCTCTTAGCTCATTAGCTATTTTCCAAATAGTCTTATGTAATTCTTCTCTTTCTTGTTCTTTTTTATTATTCATACTACTTACCACCTTTAATTTTATATATGACATATAATAATAAAGCATATTGTACATCTTGATCAATATTTTGAATATTTTCAAGACCATCTATTTCTTTTTTAATTTACTCAATATTATCCACAATAAGTTATTATTCATGGTTTCACCTCCAAGATAATAGCTATCTTTCATATAAAATTATACCATAAAATTTGTTAATTAAATCTTGTAATTTTTAAATATCTAAATAACCCCGACTTTTTCAGTTAAATAATAAAAAAAATATTGTTTTTCCCAGTATTTATAAGGGTTTATGATACTTTTTGTATTGTATTCTACTTAAGTCACATAAAAATGTCTTTGTTTAATACGTTTTTGTTTTCTTTATATAATTGCTCAATATTTTTCTTAGCTCTCCTCCATTATATATATAAACTTAAATAGTTATTAGAAGATACAAACATTTTAGCTTTAATTTTTTTATTGACAATTATTTACAATTTTCTATTTTAATATATCCGCTAAATATAATTCATCTCTATCATGTTGTCGCTTATATGTTTTATACTTTTTAATATTAGCAATTAGATTTTTAACATTAGATCCACCATAATACGCTTCTAAAAACGCTGATGACTGATCATATTTCTTACCATTATAACTAATATTTTTCTTTGCAAATGTTTTTGGCGATTGAGTTTTTTTTACTTTTTCATATTCTTTTTCTAATCCCTCATTTAATATTAAAAGCATTTCTAATTCTGGTTTTGTACAATATTTATATATTTCCTTACTTGATACAATACCTTTTAAATCTTTGGGAACAGATAATTTATCATTTTGTTTATCACCTACTCTATATACTTTTACTGGTAAGCCATAGTGTTTTAATTCAGATTTAATTGTCGGATTGTTTAATTGCCTAATTGGATATGGTCTACGGCCAATTAAATCATCTCTTGTAAAACAAAGTGCTCCTGCATCTAACAAATGATTTAATAACACTTCCTCGTTTTGGCCTTCACACATTATTAATATTCTCATTACATTAATTCCTTTTTAAAATCCATTAATGCATCATAACTTACATTTGTGTTAAATTCATTATTATAAAATTTATTACTTTTTGACAATTCTGTTCTGAACTTATAATTTGTATGCATATTTTCCAACTTTATTGCTTCATCATATTTACTTATATAAATATTATCGCTTCTACTAAACAAATCAAGTATTTCGCAATAATGTGTAGTAAAAATTAATGTTGCATTTTTTTTATTTACAGATTTATCTTTATAAAGGTTAACTAAGTTTTCAACTAATGTTTTATGGAAGTGATTTTCAATCTCATCTATTATTAAATCTGACCCGGTTCTTAAAGAATATACTACAAACGTGAATAAACCAAATCCTTTTGTTGTACCACTTGATAATATTTCATATAATTCAGAGTTTGATACTTCTTTAGTAGTTCCATTTGCATAAAAAATTTTATACTTATTTTCGTTTACCATCTTTATATTATTTAAGTGTTCATCAAACATTTTTAATAAAGATGTTATAACTTTCAAATTATTATCTAAAAGTTTATATACATTAAATGCTTGAGCATAATCTCTATAAATATAATCATCACTTGAGCAATATATTCCTCTTAGTGAAATGTCCTTTAATAATGAATAAATCATCGATGTATCTTCTGGCAGTTTTACTTCTGGTTTTATTTCTTCAAATTTTTCATAGTTAAATAAATCTCTTACATGCGCTTTCTTATATTCTCTCTTATATAATTTTTCATTTTTAAAGAAAACAGATATATTATTTACTGAATTTGCATTTTTATATAAATCAGCTAAATATCTATAAACTGCTCCATCATGATAGAAAGTAATATCTAAATTTAATGTTTTATCAATAAATTTAAATATATTTTTCGAACTGTTGATTCTATAATTAGAGAAAATATCATATATTATCGATAATAGTTCAACTACCGTAGTTTTTCCAGATGCATTTTTCCCAATTATTCCTAGTGTACTAAACACATACAAATCATCAGCTATTTCTTGCAGTTCAAATTCTTTATCAGCTGCAGTTTTATTCCCAGTTGGCACAAAAGATATTGCAAAATTTTTTTCGCACAACTTAAAATTGTTGGCAACAATTTTTAAAAGTTTCATTTTTCATTCTCCTTATTCTGTGTTAATTATAGCACACATTTATCAAAAAAACACTTTTTTTGTTTTTTTTGCATTTATTTTTGTATATAATACCCCATTTTTTCAAAAAAATCAAGCATCCTTTAATATTATATGCAAAATCACTTGCCCAATACATCTTTGATTATAAATAAATTCATGTTGTTTTATATACTAATTTTTTAATATATAATTGTAAAGTATATTGACTTTTCCATATAAATTCACACAATAAAAAAATCGACTCCTAAGAATCGATTATCTAACCTAAATGGGGCGAAATATGAGGATCGAACTCATGCATACCGGAGCCACAATCCGGCGTGTTAACCACTTCACCAATTCCGCCATGACATGTAAATAGAATATCAAAAAAAACACTAAAAATCAATACTTTATAATAAATTTATGATATATTAATTAAGGATGGTGATAATAAATGAATGAAGTAACAAAAACATTATGTGAAAGAAGAAGTATCAGAAAATTTAAAAGTAATCAAATACCTATGGAAACACTTGAAGAAATTTTAAAATGTGGTACCTATGCTCCAAATGGCAAAAGTAAACAAAGTGCTAGAATTGTTGTTGTCCGTGACCACGACACTATCGAAGAAATTGCCAAAGTAAATGGCAGTTTTGTAAATAAACCTGGCCTAAACCCATTTTATGAAGCTCCTACTCTATTAATTGTATTCGCCGATAAAAATGTTTCAACTTATGTCCAAGATGGTTCAGCAGTTATCATGAACATGCTTAATGCTGCTTTTTCTCTTGGTGTTGATTCATGTTGGATTCATCGTGCTAAAGAAACATTTGAAACTGACTTTGGCAAAGAACTTATGCAAAAATGGGAACTCGATGAAAACTATGAAGGAATTGGCAATATTGTTCTAGGATACAGAGATTGTCCACTACCACCAGCAGCACCTCGCAAAGAAAATTACATCATATTTGATTAAAAGAACAAAATACTGTTCTTTTTTTATACCCATTTATGATATAATTTTATGTATGAGGTAAATAATGAAAAATGAACGTAAATCACTTGTATTTAGTATGTTTATCAATTTAACTGTTTCTATTTTAAAAATAATCGGAGGTCT
Source organism: uncultured Bacilli bacterium (assembly GCA_944363795.1). GTDB lineage: Bacteria > Bacillota_I > Bacilli_A > RF39 > UBA660 > Onthocola_B. The sequence continues at coordinate 22,862 of CALVVG010000013.1, forward strand.
ACTTTTAAATAGTTATACTCTAATCACCACTGGTTACTACACTTTATGTGACTTTTCTGAAGAAGTCTTAGCTTTCATAGGTAGCCTTATCGGTCACAAAAGAGCTAACAAAAAACATCCATTTGGTTTTGGCAAAACTGAATATATCGCCCAAATACTTGTGGGAGTAATTTTTATATTCCTAGCAATCTATATTTTTATAAAATCTTTATATTTAGAATATGCCCAAACTAATCCTATAATTACTTTTGGAATTCTATCAGTTACATTAATGCAATTTTTAAATTCTAATTACCTATTACAAATAGGTAAAGATATTCACAGTCAAATGTTATTTGCATCATGTCACAGTTCTTACTATGATGCCTTAATTACTATTATTTCTTCACTATTTATTCTCTTAAGTGTATGGATTTCATTTTTTGATTATCTCGGAGTTCTATTAATAATTATCCTTATTTTCTACAAAGGATTACGTATAATATTTGATAACATTATACTAATAAATGGCCAAAATGATAATTCTGATAAGATAACAAATAAAATCAAAAAAATTGTCAAAAAAACTAAAGATGTAACATTTTCTTCCTTATCATTAGTTAATGTTAAAAATTATTATTGCGCAACAATTGAAATTGGCGTTGAAGATGCCCTAACTATGGGAGAATTACTACGTTTAGAATTTTACTTACGCAAACAAATTCATCAAAGTATTAAAACTATTAAAACTATTGATTTTGAAATATTAAAAAATTAACAAGGAGATGATACAGTGTTAAAATTAAATAACATCAAAAAAAATTATGAAACAAGCAATGAGTCAGTTAAAGCCTTAAAAGGAATCAGCATCGAATTTCGTGAAAGCGAATTCGTTTCTATTTTAGGTCCTTCCGGATGCGGAAAAACTACTCTTTTAAATATCATCGGTGGACTTGATCACTATACATCTGGTGATTTAATAATCGATGGTATTAGTACTAAAAAGTATAAAGATCGCGACTGGGATACTTATCGTAATCACTGCATTGGTTTTGTTTTCCAAAACTATAATTTGATTGCTCATCAGTCCGTACTATCTAATGTTGAGCTAGCTTTGACTCTATCTGGAGTTGACAAGACTACTAGAAGAAAAAAAGCAATCGCAGTTTTAGAAAAAGTTGGCTTAAAAGATCAAATGCACAAAAAACCTAATCAAATGTCCGGTGGTCAAATGCAAAGAGTTGCTATAGCTAGAGCCTTAGTAAATGACCCTGACATTTTACTTGCAGATGAACCAACTGGTGCCCTAGATACTAAAACGAGTGTTCAAATCATGGAAATACTAAAAGAAATTTCCAAAGATCGTTTAATAATCATGGTTACACATAATCCTAATCTTGCAGAAAAGTATTCAACAAGAATTATCAATTTACTTGATGGCGAAATTACAAGTGATTCTAAACCATATAGTTCTAAAAAAGAAGTAAAAGAAACTAAAAAAGAAGATAAGAAGAAAGGCAAAAAAACATCCATGTCTTTCCTAACTGCAATGAATCTTAGTCTAAATAACTTAATGACTAAAAAAGGCCGAACTATTCTTACTGCTTTCGCTGGCTCTATCGGTATTATTGGAATTGCTCTTATATTATCTTTATCTAATGGAGTTCAAGAATATATTAACAATGTAGAAGAAGAAACCTTAACAAGTTATCCGTTAACTGTTCAAGAAGAGTCAGTGCAAATAACCGATTTTATTGAAACATTACAACCAGACACAGACAAAGAAGTACACAATGATAACAAAATTTATTCTAATGATGTTATGAGTGAAATGATGTCTACTATGTCTGCTAAAGTTAAAAACAATAATTTAGAAGCTTTTAAATCATATATTGAAAGTGATAAAACAAATATTAAGGATTACACATCTGCTATCAGTTATTCATATGATTTAAACTTGCAAATTTATAAAGATGATACTGATAAAATTGTTCAAGTAAATCCTAATAGTGTTTTAGATGAACTTGGTATGTCCTTAAATGACATGCAATCAGCATTTGTTTCAACTGATGTTTTCTCTGAAATGTTTGATAGCCAAGAAATGAATGAACAGATGTATGATTTAATTGCAGGGGCTTGGCCAGAAAATTATAACGAAGTTGTTTTAGTTGTCGATGAAAATAATGAAATAAGTGACTTTACTTTATATGCGCTAGGGTTAAAAGATTCTAGCGAATTATCCGAAATGTATCAAAACATTTTAGATGGAACACCTTTTGAAGTAGAACAAACTTCTTACGACATCGATGAACTTGTAGGTTTGACTTTCAAGTTTGTCTTAAATTCTGATTATTATAAAAAAGAAAATGGTATTTGGGTTGATAAAAAATCTGATGAAAAATATATGCAAAAATTATTAGAAAATGCAGAAGAATTAAAGATAATAGGAATAATTAAACCAAATGAAGAATCTGTTGTTGCATCTAATGCTGGTGGCATTCTTTACTTAAAAGATTTAAAAGAATATGTAGTAAACAAAATAAATGAATCAGAAATTGCTAAAGAACAAATAGAAAACCCTGAAATTAATGTTTTCACCGGTCGTGAATTTAGTGACGATAATTTTAGCATTGACTCTCTAACGCCCGAACAACTTGCTTACTTACAAAGTTTGAATCCAGCCGAAATGGCTCAAGTAATAGAAAATTATGAACAACAAGCTGGGGCAACATATGAAGATGTATTAAACCAAATTGGTGTCATCGATTTAGATAAACCGTCTTCTATTAACATCTATCCAAAAGATTTTGATTCTAAAGAAGAAATCGTAAATATAATTAATGAATATAATGAAATCCAACAAGAAGAAGGGCTTGATGAAAACGTTATTAACTACAGTGACTTAGTAGGAGTTATGATGAGTGGTGTTTCCACAATAATTGATGTTATCAGTTATGTTTTAATGGCCTTTGTTAGCATATCTCTTATAGTATCATCTATAATGATTGGTATTATTACTTACATTTCTGTACTGGAAAGAACTAAAGAAATTGGAATTCTTCGGGCAATTGGTGCTAGCAAAAAGGATATTTCCCGTGTATTTAATGCCGAAACATTTATTGAAGGCTTAATTGCAGGAGTTATGGGAATATTAATTACCCTACTTCTAACAATTCCAATAAACATAATAATTAAACAACTAGCTAATATTTCTAATGTAGCAATATTACCTATCGACGGAGCCATAATACTAGTAATAATAAGTATCCTACTTACAACAATCGCTGGACTTATTCCATCACGCATGGCTAGCAAAAAAGATCCAGTTGAAGCTCTAAGAGTTGATTAATCACTTTGAAATTCCAAAGTGATTTTTCTTTATTGTGAAACTTTTGTGAACTTAGCACTCTCGCTTGACAACTGCTAACTTTAGTGATATATTATTAATGTCAATAGGAAATATTGATAAAAACATTTTCAAGTATAAACATAAATATTTGGAAAATAATAATTAAGAAAGGACGATGATAATTTATGTTACCAAGCAGAATGTTTTTTGATGATATGTTAAGTGATTTGACAATTGAAAATAAGATGAAATGTGATATTTATGAAAAGGACAATAAAGTATTCATAGAAATGGATGTTCCTGGCTATGATAAATCAGATATTAAAGTAGAATGCAATAAAGGAAATATTGTAATTCGTGCTGAAAAAGAACAAAAAGAAGAAGAAAATAAAAAATATCTTCATCGTGAAAGAAAAATGTATGGCAAAATTGAAAGAAGTTTCCATCTAGAAGACATCGATGAAGATTCAATCACTGCAGAATTCAAAGATGGTATCTTAACAATAGCCATCGACAAAATCGATGAAGATAAAAACAAAAAATACATCGAAGTTAAATAATTTA
>CALVVG010000014.1 GCA_944363795.1 uncultured Bacilli bacterium
TTTAACGAATAACGAAGAAGTAACAAATGAAATAACAGAAAATACAAATATGTTAACAATGATGTTAGAAACAGAAGACGGAAATTATGTGGAAACCACCGTTGATGATTGGCCACCGGAAGGGTATGTATTTAATGCAGAACTTTCTAAATGTGAAAATGGTGGAATAGTCACATTTAATGAAGAGACAAAAAAAATAAATATGCAAACAAATATAAGTGATAAATGTTACGTTTATTTTGATATAGCTAATCAAACATTTGCTAATTATATTATTGAAAAAGTATATACTGAAGACGGAGTAAATGGACTATATTATCATGATGGAGTAGGGACATATACTAATGCTTCCGAAGAAGCTGGAGATAACAGCTATCGTTATAGTGGAGCAAATCCGAATAATTATGCTTGCTTTGGTAGTGATGCTGTACCATGCCCAAGTGATAATTTATATCGAATAATAGGCATTTTTGATGATGATAAAGATGGAACATATAATGCTAAATTAATAAAAGATGAGTATATGTTTTCTGGAGTATGGGATTTAGTTATAGAAAATTACACAAATGTTAGCAACACCATTTGCAGAAATAGTAAAAATATAATGCTGTTAAATAATATACTGGCAGCTCCTGAGATAATGGGAACATTTTCATATATCTGGTCAAATTCTACTCTTAACAAAAAAGTAAATGGAAATTCTTTTTTTGATTCATATACTGAAAATTGGATTAATATGATAGAAAATACATTTTGGAAAGTAAATATTATAACTGATGAAAATATAATTCTTTTACAAACTATTAAAAATGCTTTTAATAATGAGATTCGTGATGATACTCTTTATGAAGCAAAAATAGGATTAATATATGTAAGTGATTATGGATATGCAGCTAGTCCCGAAAATTGGCAAACAACATTAAGTAATTACGAAATTGATTCTAATAACAATTGGTTATTTTTAGGAGAAGATGAATGGACAATTACAGCTGGAAACTTTGGTACTTGGAATGCATCTGCATTTTATATTAGTAAAGAAATTAATAAAATAAGTTCGATATATACCAGTTATCAATATGGTAACGCTAGACCAGTATTTTATTTAAAAAGTGATACAATATTTGTAGATGGAAATGGTACAGTTAATAACCCATATAGATTATCTATTTAAAATATTTATTAAAATTAGTAATAAAATAAATACTTTACAGTAAAATGTAAAGTATTTATTTTTTTTAAATTAATTCATATTTTTTTCTTAAAATAGTGTTAATATATTATTTCGTGTTGAAAGTGAGGAAATTAATATGGATGAATTAAATGTACTAATGAATACATTTAGGGAGATGACTGGTATAAATAATGAATATTTAATATTAATTATAATTTCAATATTAATTATTGTTATAATAAAAGCAATTAGCAAAGTTATAAATAAATTATATAAAATTAAAGATCATAGTGGCAGAGATAAATTTAAATTTACTCAACGTTGTAATTTAATATCAAATATTATAATTATTTTTACTATTTTTATTATTTGGGAAAAGCATTTAAGTAATATAGTAACGATAGTTAGTTTTATATCAGCGGGAGCAACAATAGCATTAAGGGAAGTTATTTTAAATTTATTTGCTGGAATTTACATCAAAGCTGCTAAACCATTTGGGGTAGAAGACCGAATAGAAGTTGGTGAAACTAAAGGAGATGTTGTATTAATTAACTCAATGAGTTTTAAAATTCTAGAAGTTGGTGATAGAGTAAATGGAGAACAAAGTAGTGGGATTATAATAAATATCCCCAATTCAGCTATATTTTCTGAACACTTAAAAAATTATAATATTGCATTTAAATATATCTGGTCGGAAATGAAAGTTAGCGTTAATTTAGATGCTGATATAAATAAAAGTAAAAATAAATTATATGAAATAATTAATAAAAATGAAATAATAAAAAGCATACCTAAGAAAATGGATAAAGCATTAGATGCTGCTAGTTCTAATTATCGAATTTATTATAATAATCTTAAACCCATTATTTATACAGAATATGTGGACAATCATATAGAATTTACTTTGAGATTTTTAGTTCATCCTAAAAAAGAACGAATTGTAATAGATAACTTGTGGATTGAAATAATTAAAGAAGCTCAAAAAGGAAATATCGATTTATATAAAAAGTAATTTGTCAAAAAATGTATCTTTTGCTGATTAAAATAAATTTTTTTGTTATAATTTAAATGGGGATAACAGATGAATAAAATAATTAAAAATGTTTTAGAAAAATTACAAAGTAATGGTTATCAATCATATTTAGTTGGAGGATATGTCAGAGACTACTTATTAGGTATCAGATCATTTGATATAGATATATGTACAAATGCTTTACCAAAAGAAATTCATTTTCTTTTTAATATATGTACCAATAATTATGGTGGTGCTAATTTAAAAATAAATAAATATAATATAGATATAACAACATTTAGAAGTGAAAGTAATTATAAAAATAGAAAACCTTCAGAAGTAAAATACATTAATGATTTAGGTAAGGATTTATTAAGAAGAGATTTTACCATTAATACGATTTGTATGGATTTAAATGATAATGTTATAGATTTATTAAATGGTATTGAAGATTTAAATAATCGTTGTATTAAAATGGTTGGTGATCCTTATATTAGATTAAAAGAAGATCCATTAAGAATTTTAAGAGCAATAAGATTTGCAACAGTATTAGATTTTGATTTAGATGATACTTTATATAATGCTATTAAATGCAACTATGAATTAATTAATGAATTATCTAAAGAAAGAATTAAAAATGAATTAGATAAAATATTAATTAATAAAAATTTTCAAAAAGGTTTGGATTTAATGGAAAAATTAAAAATTAAAGAAATAATTGGTTTAGAATATAATGAAATAAATTATACAAAAGATTTGATAGGAATGTGGGCTCAAATAAAAGTTAATGATATACCATTTACAAATAATGAAAAAAGCAATATAATTAAAATTGCTGAGATAGTTAATAAAAAAACAATTGATTTTGAAACATTATATAAATATGGTTTATATATTAATACTATTGCTGGAATGATTTTGAATATAAATCCCTATAAAATTAATCAATTGTATAAAAAAATGCCTATTAAAGATGTTAGTGATATAGATATAAATGGTAATGAAATAATACAATTGTTAAATATTGAACCAGGTAAAATAGTTAAAGATATATATAAAGATATAGAAAAAGAGATTTTATCTGGTAAATTAAAAAATAGTAAGGAAAAAATAAAAGAATATTTATTAAAAAGGAAGTGAGTAAAAATGTTTAAAGATAACAAAAAATTTGTTGCTGAAAGTATTTTTATTAAAGAAGCACTAAAAAAAAGTTTATCTTTAAACGAATTTTTATTGTTACTTTATTTTGATAATTCTTTTGATTTAGTATTTGATATAAAAGTTATTTCTACATCTTTGAATATGACTGAAGAACAAATATTGGAAGCCTATAGTAGTTTGATGAGAAAAAAAATTATTAAAGTAAAAGCTGAAAAAGATGGCTATGGTAAGATAATTGAAAAAGTTAATTTAGATAATTTTTATAATGAAATAAAAAGTGATCATCAAGCATTAGAAAAAGAAAATAATAAGGAAGATATATATAGTATATTTGAAAATAATTTTGGTAGAACTTTATCAAGTATGGATTATGAAATCATAAATGCTTGGATAGAAAAAGGGTTTTCAGAAGAAATGATTATAGCAGCTTTAAAGGAATCTGTTTATAATGGAACACCTTCGTTAAGATACATTGATAAAGTTTTATATGAATGGAATAGACAAGGATATAAAACTATTGATGATGTTAATAATAGACATAAAAATCAAACTAAAGAAGAAAAATTATTTGAAACAAGTATACTAAATTTTGACTGGTTAAATGAAAAATAATAATATTGAAATCATTAATGAACTAGATAAACTATTTCCTGATGCTAGATGTGAATTAAATTATAAAAAGGATTATGAACTATTAATAGCTACCATATTATCAGCACAATCTACTGATAAAAGAGTTAATATGGTAACAGCAATATTATTTGATAAATATGATATTTTTAGCTTAAAGGATGCTTTGATTTCTGATATTGAAAATATTATATATCCTGTTGGCACTCATAAAAGAAAAGCACAATATATCAAAATTGTAGCTCAAAAGTTAGTGGAAAAATATAATGGGACTGTACCTAATGATAGAAAATTTTTAGAAAGTTTACCGGGGGTTGGTCGAAAAACTTGTAATGTCGTTTTATCTAATCTTTATAATATACCGGCGATTGCTGTTGATACTCACGTTAAAAGAGTATCCAATCGTTTGGGATTATCAAAAAGTGATAATGTTCTTATTATAGAACAAGATTTAATGAAAATATTTCCAAAAGATAAATGGGGAAGAATTCATCACCAATTGGTATTGTTTGGTAGATATATATGCAAAAGCACAAAACCTCAATGTGATAAATGTCCTTTTACTAATAGATGTCTTTACCAAAAGAATAAAATATAAAAAACTATAAAGGCTTAATTTCCTTTATAGTTTTTTTGTTAATCTAATTGATTGTTGGAATTTTGATTATTATTGTTAGGCTTAGTATTAATATTATTATTATCGGTATTATCTTCAATCATATCATCAACATTAGAATCAATACCTAATTTTATTTTTATTTCTAAACCATCACTCATATTTGCTGTATAAATAGAATATGCTGCTTTTATAACATAAGTTACATTACCAGAGTCATTGGAACTTATTGGCACTGAATAATTAGTATTATTTGTCTGACCAATGTAGGTTAGAGTTCCATTATTTTCTTTTTTATAAATTTGATATCCTAAAGTTCCAATATAAGCATTGTTATAATTTAATCTTTTTTCATAGTATTTACTAGCATATTTACCATAATAAGTGTTGAAATGATTTTGTAGATAAGTTGTACTAATTGCATCTGGGGTTTCTATTCCTTTCCAACTTAAATTAATTATTGATCCATTTAGGGTATAACTACCATTTGTGGGACTATCTAATTTAGAAAATCTGGTTGATACTTCGGTAGGTTCAGTTCCTTCTTTAAATATTTCCATAGTTCTTAAATTTGCTGGTGTAAATTCACTAGCTAATTGAGTAGGGAAGGTTTCTTTTTCGATTTCTACAGTAACGATTCCGCTTGAAATATCAAATTTTTGATTAGTAGAATAAACTTTTGTTCCAACAGCTTTCATAACTCCAGAACGGACTTTATTTCCTACAGATACTGTTAAATAATTTTCAGAAGTGGTTCGATCATATCCAATCCAAAGAGCGATTGCATATTCTGGAGAGTAAGTTACATTCCATGCATCACGAGTTGCTGAAGTTGGTATTCCTGCAGCTGTAGCAGCATCACGATCAACATTTGTAGTACCAGATTTAGCTGCTATTGTTGTACCATTTACGGAAACACCACCAACACCATTTTCAGCTGCTGATACTAAAATATCTGTAATCAAGTAAGCTGTTTCTTCACTCATAACACGTTCTTTTTCATATTTGTATTCAAAAATTTCTCCAGTCTCTGTTATCACAGCTTTTGTATAAGAATATGGTTCTATATAGTAACCACCTCGTCCAAATGTTGCATAAGCGGCACTCATTTCAATAGGGCTAATTCCTTCAAAACCACCTATAGATGCTGATTCAAATAAATCACTACCATAATCAATACCTAAGCTATGAACGAAGTCACTAATATAATCAGGATTTTCAGCATATACCTGTTGAAAAGCAAGTAATGCTGGTATGTTTCGAGATTCAATTAAAGCAGTTCGCATAGTTATTAATCCCATATATTTACCATCGGAGTTTTTAATCGATGTCCCATTACTATATGTAGTTTCTTCATCTAAGAATAAAGATGATGGGGCACCATTTAAGTATTCAATATATGGTCCATAATCAAATATTGGCTTAGCAGTTGATCCAGGTTGTTTTCTTTCATTTGCTCTATTTAAACCTCTAGCTTGGTAGTTTCTACCGCCAGATAAAGCTACAATCGAACCATCAACAGTGCTAGTTATTGCCATTCCTTCTTGTAATGCATCATTAGGAAACTCATATAGTTCACCATTTTCAAGCTTATTTAAAACGTCTTGAACATCTTTATTAATAGTTGTAACAATTTTCATTGGTACATTTCTAGGGTCCATACCAGTTTTTTCGGTTACTTCATTAACAATATAATCGATAACGGCTTGGTTAGATCCATTACTTGTTTGTTTAGTTGTTACTAATGATTCGATGGGAATATCTAAAACAGCTTCTTTTTCTTCTTCTGTAATATATCCATGAAGTACCATTAAGCTTAAAACAGTTTCTTGTCTTTTCCTTACTCCTTTTGGATTAGTATACGGATTTAATACTGCAGGATTTTGAAACATACCTGCCATTATACTAGCTTCTGCTAATGTCAAATCAGAAACTGATTTACCAAAATAATATTGACTAGCTTGTTCAACTCCATAAATGCCGGCAGTATTGATACTTGTAGAACCAGAGAACCACATTGTATTTACATAAAATTCCATTATTTCTTCTTTGGTATAATTACTTTCTACTTTAAATACAGCCATGTAAATGTCAGTAAATTTACGAATAATACCTTCGATACCTTCATCTTTAAAGTTTGTATAAACTTGTTTTACAAGTTGCATTGTTATAGTTGATGCTCCCCCAGCAGAACTATTACCTAAAAGTTGCCCAAAAGATGCCTTAATAAATCTGGCAACATCCATACCTTTATGTTGAAAAAATCTTGAATCTTCCGTAGCAACAATTGCATCTACTAAAACTTGTGGTAAATCATCATATGTTACTAAAACTCGATCCTCAGCTCCTAAACGAGCCATTTCTGTAGCCCCATCTTTATAATAAAGAACAGTTGATTCTTTAGAATATAATTTTTCTTTATCAAAATCAGGAGAGGAAATTATTATATATAAACCGAATATTAAAATTAGAGAAATAAAAATAATTCCACCTACTAGCAGAGTCGTAAAAATTATTGGTTTAATTTTTTTCTTCTTCATTGTTTCCTTTACTTTGTCATTTGTTATTTTTTTCTTAAGTTTTATATTACCAATTTTAATTTTTTTCATTTTTTCCTCCAATCAATTTATCTATAATGCTTAAATAATCTAATCCTTTAAGGCTTAATTTTATTGGATAAGCATTTTCTTCTAAATATTTATAAGGGATACTTTTTCTTTTATTATTTTTAATAAAATTCAAAAGTACATCTCCCATTAATAAAAAATATTTATCATTCATCATAATTATTAAAAAAACTATCCCTCCATGATTATTAATATTATTAATATGTTTCATTTGGTGATCATGAATATTACTTAAAGGAAATGCAGTTTTATTTTGTGTTTCTTTAGCATCAAATTCAATATAATAACCTTTATAAAGCCCATTAAAATCTAGTGTAGAAGGCATTTTATAAAATCCATCTTGAATTCTTTTTCCTTTACTACTATATGAAACTTTGACAACTCCAATTGGAGTTGGCTTTTTGTATATATATGCTATATCATTAGCAATATAATATTCATTCATTGTTTCAATCAAATATTCCAAAGTCATTCCTCTATTACCATAGTTAGTAATTTTAGAATATTCTTTTTTTATATTATTGGGATATAACAAAATAAATCACCTTTAATAATTATAACATATATGTTGGTTATTAGTAAAATTAAAGGCTACTTGACAGTTAAGTGAATGACAAATAAAACTTATGTATTTTTATGTCGATTATGATGAATTAAATTAAATTTTTTAGTACAATGTACATGGTGATAAAAATGCGACCAGAATATTTTATAAATAATATGATTAATAAAATTGATTGGGCAATTATTAATACATATTGCATAAAAAAAATAAATAAAAAGAAACAGAAATAAAATAAATAGGTAAGTCAAAGGTAAATTATGGAATGGTTAGGATAGTTGACAAATAATGACATTATATTATATAATCATCTTGTTAGAAGGTGAATATTTTGTATAGTGACAGATTATATTTAACGCCAGAAGAAATAGTTGAAAAAGATTTTAAAATTGATGCTAGGGGTTATCGACCTCAAGAGGTTGATAATTTTTTAGATATGGTTATTCGGGATTATACAGAATATTCTAATATTATTCGCAAGTTAGAAAAAGATATTAAAAATCTAACTGAAGATAATATTAAATTAAAACAAGAAATAAGACGTTTAAATAGCGAATTAGATTCTAATAGTAATAATAATGATGTATTACATCGTGCTAATAATGTTGATCTTTTAAAAAGAATTAGTCAATTAGAAAAAGTAGTTTATGGAAATAATGAATAATTTCTGGGCAAATGCTGCATTATTTGTTATGTAGAGGAAAGTCCATGCTCACACAAACTGCGATTGTTTGTAGTGTTCGTGCTTGAGGAAAAAATAACTCAAGGTAGCTTCGGCTAACGGCATCGAGGAGACCTCAAATGGTTTTAGTAGATATAAAAGTGCCATAGAGACGAGTCACTTTGGAAACGAAGTTGAGTGGAACGAGGTAAACCCCACGAGTGAGAAACCCAAATTTTGGTAGGGGAGTTTTTAATTTAGAAAATGAACTAAATAAAAATCGTGTATACGAAGATAAATATTTGCCGCTTTCTTTAGAAAGTACAGAACATGGCTTATAAGAAATTATTTTTTATTTAAAGGAGTGAAAAAGTTTTGAACGAAATCGGAGAAACACTGAAAATAACAAGGGAGTCTTCGGGTGTTAGTTTGAATGAAGCAAGTAAAGATTTGAATATAAAAATTGAAATCTTACAAAATATTGAAGATGGTAAATCGGGAGCTTTTAAAGATATTTTTGAATTAAAAGAGTATATTATTAATTATGCTAAATATTTAGGATTAAATTCTGATGAGCTAATAGATGAATTTAATGAATATATGTTTGAATATACTTCAAAAATACCAATTAAAGAAATCGAAAAAACCATAGAATTAAAAATTAAAGAAGAAAAAAAAGATGATGAAATTTCATCACCATATACTAAAGAATCCAAAAAATATAATAGTTGGGTATATATAGTGATATATATTGTTATATTTACCATGATTTTAGGGGCAATTTTTTGGTCAGTAAAACAAGTAACAATTAATAAAAATGTAACTGATACAATAAGTTATGGAAGGTAGTGTTATAAATGAATTTGCCAAATAAAATAACTATAGCAAGAATAATATTGTCATTAATTATTTTAATAATATTATTAATTCCATGGTATTCATTGGGCTTTGTTTGGCCGGAGTATTTAGTTGGTGGTATAATCGTCAATATAAAATATGTTGTAGTGGGTATTTTATTTTTGGTAGCATCATTATCTGATACTTTAGATGGCTATTTAGCACGCAAAAATAATATGGTTACGGATTTTGGAAAAGTAGCTGATGCTATTGCTGATAAAATTTTAGTAAATGGATTATTAATAATATTAGCGTATGAAAGAATCATATCTATTATAATTCCTGTAGTAATAATTACTAGAGATATTGTTGTAGATTCTTGTAAAATGTTATCTGGAAGTAAAGGAAAGGTAGTAGCAGCATCAGTTCTTGGTAAATTAAAAACAATTTGTATGATGTGTGGAGTAACGTTAGTTTTATTTTATAATTTGCCATTTGAATTAATAAATTTACCATTAGCAGATATTTTTTTGATAGCAGCAACAATATTATCTATAGTATCTGGATGTCAATATTACTATAATTCTAAAGAATTTTTATTTCCAAAAGAAACTAAAGCAGCAAAAAAATAGTTGCTTTTTTTGTGCTTATTCCTAGACATATATTTTAAATATACATAAAATACACTAGAAAGGAATGTTGATAATGAATTATTTTAATGAATCAAAAACTTATGAATCAGAAACTAAACAAAATTTTGATAAAACAAATGTTCAAACTGGAATAAATCAAAATAGTTGTTGTTCTGGAATGATGAATATGCCTCAATGTGGTTGTGCTATGATGCCAATTTATGAATGTCCACAAGAAAGAGTGTGCCATAGATATATCTGTTATGATGTACCACAAGTGTGATAATTTATGATAAACCAAAATATTAGAGAGAAAATAAGTACAAACTAAAGGCATTTTGATAAGAAATGTCTTTTTGTGTGGTATAATGAATATAGCAAGAATATTTTAAGGTTGGTGAAAATCTAATGATTATAAAAGCAAATAGTTTTTATGACTGTAATGTATGTGATGAATTATTCGCTTTATTAATTCAAGATGAAAAAAAATATGATAATACTATAGATGAAAATTTTGTTGTTAGTAATTATTTTATAAATATGATTAATGGACAAAATATTCTTCTTTTATATAAAAATGAAAACAAACCAATAGGATATATATTCGCTAAAAAAATAGATGATAATTACTTGATTGATGGATTATATGTTGATTTTAACTTTAGAAATAAAGGTATTGCAACAAAATTAATAAAAGAAATAATAAGAGATATATATTTGCTTGGGGATTATAAGATATTTATAAATATATTGAAAAAAAATAAAGTTGCTGTTAATTTATATAAAAATATTGGATTTATTGTAGAACAAGAAGATGAATTGAAATTTTATATGTGTTATAACAAATATAAATTAGAGAATGCTTCTAAAAATGATATAGAAAGAATAAAAAAATATAAATTAGATACTATATTTGAATATGCAAAAAACTTAGATGAAAATGAAATAAAAAGAATAAATAATTATGTTGATAAAACAATTCAAAATCAAATTATTGAATATAAAAATATTATTTTAAATGATAATTTGGTTGGAAGCATTTTGTTAACTAAAAAAGAAAACGATTTATTATTAAATGAAATATATATTGAAGAACAATATAGAAATAAAGGTATAGGTGAATCAGTTTTGAAAGATATTATTTTTAATGCAACCAAAAATATATACTTGTGGGTATATAAAGATAATATTAAAGCAATTAAACTATATAAAAAATTAGGTTTTAGAATAAAAGAAAAAACTGATAGCAGATATTATATGGAATATTTTAAATAGTTGATTAAAAATTGAAAGGAGATAAATTATGGATATAAATAAAATTAAAAATGAATTAATTAAGCAAAAAGAATCTAAATTTAAAGGAAATATATATCATTATTCACAAGTTAATTTTGCCTATAATTCAAATAAAATTGAAGGTAGTAGATTAACTAGTGAACAAACTGAGGCAATATTTGATACATCTTCATTTATTTCTAAAAGTGATGATTTAATAAAACTAGATGATTTAACTGAATCTAAAAACCATTTCAAATTATTTGATTATATGTTAGATAATGTTGATGAATTATTAACAAAAGATATGATGATTGAAATGAATAAGATATTAAAAAGAAATACTAGTGATGAAGAAAATCCTAGATATAATGTTGGGGGATTTAAAGTTCTTCCAAATATAATAGGTGTAGTTAATGTTATTAATACTACTGCACCTGAAGATGTAGAACAAGAAATAGATGAATTATTAAATGTATATTATTCTAAAACTAATATTACTTTAGAAGATATTGTAGATTTTCATTTTAGATTTGAAAGAATTCATCCATTTGGTGATGGAAATGGTCGTGTAGGTAGAATTATAATGTTTAAAGAATGTTTAAGAAATAACATTATGCCATTTATTGTATTAGATGATGATAAACCTTATTATATGAGAGGTTTAAAAGAGTACGAAAATGATAAAATGTTCTTAATTGATACTATTCGACATGAACAAGATTTATATGAAAAAATGTGTGAAGAACTATTAAATTTTGAAATAGAAGAAAATAATTAAAAAATTGAAACATCCTATAAAAATAATTAATTTATTAGATGTAGGCTGTTTTTTTATGCTTTAATATCTTATTATAGCCTTTATATCAACCTACAAAGTAGGATAAATTTTGTAAGTGCAAAATAAGAATGACACCATAACAAATCCTTTATTGTATAAGGTTTTTTTTATGTTATAGTGCCATCATCTTATCCTACTATTTAGTATTTAATTAAATTTTTTAATATTTTAGGATGATTTAAAAGTTGGCCAATTAAAATATAACTTGACTCCTATATTTTATAGAGGGGTCATACATGCGAAGGGAGATGTTTATTATGAATTTGTTTGGGGTAGATGCTTATAAATAATACTAATTATTTAGAGGTTTTAATAATCTCTATAATTAGTATTTCTAAAATTAATTTTAATTTAATAAGTTTAAGTAAGGAGCTTATAACCTATGAATAAATATAAAATTAATTTTGTCTATAGTAAAGAAACTATTATAAATGATATTTTTATAAAGGTATTAAAAAAAGAACTCAAAAATTATGTAAAAATGATTTGTAAAAATGATAAGAAAGAGGTAACAGCAACATGTACTTATTTATCTCTACAAGATAAGGAGGGTAATATTTGAGGTTTAATGTAGATGATATTAATAAGACATATAATGTTGGCATTTATATTAGATTATCTCGTGAAGACGATGATAAAATACTTGAAAGTGAAAGTATTACAAATCAAAGAAGTTTATTAACGCAGTATGTAAAAGAAAATAATTTAAGACTTACTGATGTTTACATTGATGATGGATATTCTGGAACGAATTTTGATAGGCCTGATTTTAATAGATTAATTAAAGATATTGAAAAAGGTAAAATTAATATGGTAATTACAAAGGATATGTCTAGATTAGGAAGAGATTACATAGAAACAGGAAGATATATAGAAAAATATTTTCCAGAACATGGTGTTAGGTATATCGCAGTAACAGATAATATTGATACATTTATAGATGGAAGTAATAATGACATAGCACCTTTTAAAGCAATTATGAATGATATGTATGCTAAAGATATTTCTAAAAAAATCAAATCAAGTTTAAAAGCAAAACAAAAGGAAGGTAAATGGGTAAGTGGAAGATGTCCATTTGGTTATATGAAAGATCCAAATAATAAAAATCATTTAATAGTAAATGAAGAGCAAGCAGTTATCGTTAGAAGAATATTTGATATGTGTTTAGAAGGATTGTCATTTTATAAAATAGCTTTAAAATTAACTAAGGAAAAAGTAAAAACACCAGCAGAATATTATCGTTTTGAATGGAAAAATAATTACCATCTTAATTATGGACTTTGGAATGCTAAAACAATTAGGGATATTTTAACTAATAGAATGTATACTGGAGATTTAGTTCAAAATAAAAGAAATAAAGTAAATTATAAAGTTAAAAAGATTATTAAAAATAATCCTGAAAATTATATAATTGTAGAAAATACTCATGAGGCTATTATTGATAAAAATATCTTTTGTGAAGTGCAAAAAAGAATTCCTAAAAACGTTGGAAGAAATGAAAAAAAAGAAACTCATTTATTAGATGGCTTATTGTATTGTGGAGATTGTGGGCATAGAATTTCAGTTACACCAAGAAGAAAAAAAGATAATAGATGTTATACTATATGCAATTATTATAGAACGTATATGAAAAATCATGTTTGTACAACCCATTCTAATAATTATGATACATTAGAAAAAGTTATTTTAAATACGTTAAAAGAATTATGTTTAAATTATATTGATAAGAAGAAAGTAAAAGAAGAAGCATTAAAAAATATAAATGAATATGATAAAGAAAATATAAAAAAAGAAATATCGTTTCTTGAAACTGAAATAAATAATATCAATAATAATTTAGATAATATCTACCTTGATAAATTAAATAAAGTGATAACTGAAGAGCAATTTAATAGGGTAAAGGTTAAATTAGAAAATGAATTAAAGATTAAAAAAAATAGGTATATGGAGTTAATTAGTAATTTTAATGGAAAAAATAACAAAGAAATAAATTATAAAAAAATTGATAAATTTATTGATAAATTTTTATCTATGAAATACCCTAATAGAGAATTAATTATTAACTTAGTTGATAGAATAGAAATATTTGAAGATAAAAATATAAATATTAAATTGTCTTTTAATAATTATTGTTAAAAATATGATATACCTTTATTGGTGATAATTTTATGAAAAATCTTTATAATAAAATTAAAAATGATACTTTAATAATTGATATTTATAACAAGATACATAAATGAAGATGAGAAAAAAGGATAGGTATATCATGATTATAATCACGTATTAAATGTTAGTATTATTGTAGAAAATATATTATCTATGCTAAATTATAATGAAGATTTAATCTATAGTACAAAAATTGCTTCTATTCTTCATGATACAGGAGCATTACAAGGAAAAGATGGCCATGCTTTTAGAAGTTATGAGTTTGCTAAAAAATATTTTGAAGATAATAATATAAATTTAAAAAATCAAGAGCAAGTATTAGAAGCAATAAAAATTCATAGTGATGGATTTGATACTGATAACGTAATAGCACTTTGTTTAATTTTAGCTGATAAATTAGATGATAAAATAGTAAGTAAATATAAATGATTTTATAAGTATGAAAAAAATTAATCGAGAATTAATAATACAATTAATAGAAAAAATAGAAATATATGAAGATAAAACAATTAAAATTAAAACTACTTTTAGCATTTGATACATTAATTATGATTTATTTGGAAAAAGTGCTATAATCATTATAGGAGCTCATATATGGATATTTTAGATATATTTTATAATCACATAATAAAAGAAGCAATATATGGTAGAATAGATTCGTTTTTTTTCTATAATATAATATTTAATACAGTAATTGAAGAAGAAAACATTAGATATGAAGCAAAAACTAACTATAAAGATTTAATTATACCAACACTTCATATAAAAGATAAAAAAAGTTTTGATAAATTATTAGTTATTTATGTGAATAAATGCTTAAATTTTTATGATGATAGTAATTTCCCCACAGAAGTTATTTCAGGAGAATACTATGATGAAGACAATAAAATATCCAAAGAAAAAACTATTTTAGCATTATTGTTTGCTAATGCAGGAATTGAGGATTTTGCAAATCCAGTAGGTTATTTGCAAAAAAGAATAGATTTTTTGGAAAATAATCAACAAAGTAAAACTTATTTGGGGTACTCAAATATATTAGATGCAGATATACAAATCGATATTTCTAAAGATAAATTGAATAATGAAACCCCTTATCAATTTATTATAACTTTAATTTCAAATTCACAAGAAAAATATGAATTACCAAGATTAAAATTTGGAATTAGTGATAATAAAGCATACGTATTAGCAATTCAAAACTCTAATAAAATAAAGACTAAATTTTCTCAACGCATAAATAGAAAATTATATAAAGTAGGTGAAGGATTTTCAAAAGAAATTGATAACTTTGATATTTATGAAGAAGGCAATTTAAGTGATGTAACACCTAGTTTTTTGGTTGTTGCTAATATATTTATAACTTACATGTCCTGTTTAGGAATAAACGATTTAGTTATTTCAACAATTTTATTGGCAAGGTGGAATGCTAAATCCATTGCTAATCAAATTAAATCCAAAAATGATCAAAATTTATATAATAATTATTATCAAAGACAACTTGAAATTCAAGCAAATTTAACAGAAAAATTTTTGCGCACATTTTTAAGATTAAATTATCATTGCGATAATTTAACCATTGTAAGCTATCCTAATGAACAAAGCTTTGATTTGTTGATGACAAATAATGGAGTTATACATAGTAATAATAATTTGTTAAATGAAACAGCATTTATGACAAACTCTGCTGTCTTTAAGACGAAAAACAATAAAATAATAAAATAATTTTAATCTAGCAAAAGTGGGCACTCACATATCATGCCATGTAATACCAGAATAATTAATCATCACATTTATAGACATAGTTACCGTCCAGAATATACATACTGTGAAGAAAATGTTTGTGAAAATGTTTATGATCGTGGGTGTTGCTAAAAAGGCTAAAGCCTTTTTTTTATTAATTTAATTTTTTAATATATTTTTCATGGAAAACTATTAAAATTTATTATATAATAAAAATGATGAGGTGAATAATAGTGATATTTGATGAAAATTATATTACTTTTTTACAAAAATTAACAAAAGAAAAATTACAAAAGATAATAGATGATTATAACTTACTAGCTGATATCTATTTAATGAATAAAATAGATACTAAAAAAAACAAAAAAAATGAAATAATAAATAAAATAATTGAAATAAAAGATGATTATTTACAATGTTTTGTTATGTCTTTAGATAAAAAAGATTTTGCTATATTAAAAAATCTTTTAAGTAAAAAAATAAAAAATGATTTTTTAAATGAAAATAGAGAATTTATAAATTGTTTATTAAATAAACAATTTATATTTCAAGAGGATAATTTAACTATATCTAGAGACATTTATTTGTCTTTGATAAATATAATAAAAAATAAAAATATTATAAAGTATATAGAAAAATGGGACCGATTATATAAATTAATTGATGGTATGATTGTAGCTTATGGAGTAATTGATAGAAAATATTTTGATATAATTACAGATGGAATCGGAGATAAGAATTTGCTTATTCCTAAATTGACTTATTATTATAAAAAAGATTATTTAATAGATAATAAGAAATTAGTTAGTTTAAAAATGTCTAATAAAAAAAGAATTAATAACTATTTAAAAAATCAAAAATATAAGATGTTTAAAAATAATGAATTTATAGCTATGGCAAATAATAAATATCATCATAATATTAAAAGTTATAAAAAATTTATTAAAATGTTGAAAAGTAACTATGTTTTTAAAAATAGTGATATAGAATTTGTAGATCAAAAAATTGTCATTCCTTATTTATATAATTCACTAAATGAGGAAGAGATAGCTAAAAAAAATTTAATAGATACTATTGAAACTTTATTTGAGTTTAAAGGAGATAAATTAAAAAATAAAATAATAGAAGAGATATGTAAAATAAGGGATGAATTTCCATTATGGGAGTATCGAGGATTTAGTAAAAATGAGGTAAAAGATGAATAAAAAGGGATATGCAGGTATAGAAATGTTGATAGTGTTGGCTATATTTACAATTGGTTATTTTGTAGTAGCTAATATTATTTCTTATAATTTTGATGTTAACTATGAAGAAGATTTATATAATTTAACAATATCATCTATAGAAGAACAAGCGGCATTGTATGCCCAAAATAATACTGATATATTTGTTGAAAGCAATGATATTTATATGACTATTGAGCAATTAGCAGCTGAAAATGCCATAATTTCTACTTCTGAAGGTGTTGTTGCAGACCCTAGAGATAATAGCAAAACATTAAATGATATTAAGGTTAAAATAACTAATAAGAGTGATAAAATTGTTGCTGAAGTATTGGTGTAATTATGGCTATAACTAAAACTGATTTTATCAATTATACTAGATGTAGTAGATATGTAGCACTAGAAGAAATTAGAAAAGAGAAATTAGATGCTGACATTAGCTATAAAGATTATAAACAGCAAGAACAAGAAGATATTTTAAAAGAACTTTTATCGGGAATGTATGAAGATGATAATTATGAAATTGATACAACAATAAAAATTAATAAACAGATGCAAGCAATGATGCCTTATTATAAACAAGTAGAAATGGAAGCCGGAAGACTTACTAATCAATATTTTGGTGGTAAGTCTGTTTATGCTGATGCAACATTTAATCAAGAAAGCTTTGAATTTAATAAAAATGGTATAAGATATGTATGCTATGTCGATATATATAATGAAGTTAATGATAAAATTAATATAATTGAAGTTAAAGCAACTACCAGTAGTAAATATGTAAAATTGGAAAGTAACCATAAAAAAGGAGAAAAGTTTTCAATTTTTTACTTTGACAAAAAGAAAAATTGTTATTATTTAAAAGATGAAATAGAGAGCTATCCTCTTGAAAATGAGATGCCAGTTGAAAACTATGCAAAGCAGCGAGAAAAATTATTTGATCGCTACAGTGATGTTGGAGGTTATGTATTTGACTTAGCTATTCAAAGATTTATTTTAGAAGGGGAATATCGTGAATCAAATAACGAAGAGCAACTTAAAAATGTTCATTATTATTTAGCGGTATTAAATCATAACTATGTTTTTGATGGTAAATATGAAAATAATAAAGCAATTTATCACCCTGATGAAAATGGTAATGAAATAGTAGTTTTTTTTGATTTAACGAAAGTAACAGAAGAGTATCAAAAGATAATTCAAAATATGGAAAATAAGTTAGAAAATGATATATTTTCTTTAAATGTAAATAAATGCCCAATGGGAAAATGGTGTGAAAGAAAGAAAATAAAAGAATGTCCTTATTTAAGTTCTGTTTGTGGAAAAATGATTCCGGAAAAAAATTCAAGCTTAAATTATTTAAATAATGGTGCTGGGTTTAAAACATTAACTGGAGAGAAGTTAAAAGGTTTAGAATTAATTAATGAAGGATATATTAATATGTTGGATATTCCTGAAGAATGGATAGTTCATAAAAAGCATCACATTCAAAGAGATTGTTTAAGATTTAATAGAGTATATGTTGATAAAGAAAAAATTAAAGCTGGACTAAGCTGTTTGGAATATCCAATTTATCATTTGGATTTTGAAACAATGCCTTGCCCAATGCCCCGTTTTCGAGGAGAAAAGCCATATATTCAATCACCATTTGAATTTAGTTTGCATATAGAAAGAGAACCAGGTGTGTGTGACAAAGAAAAAGATAATTATATATTTTTAGCTAAAACTTGTGATAAAGATGAAAGAGAAGAATTAGTTAAGGCTTTGGTAAAATACATTGATTCAACAAAAGGCACATTGTTTGCTCAAAATGTTGCCTTTGAAAAAGGAAGAATTAAAGAATTATCAGAAATTTTTCCAGAGTATAAAAAAGAATTAATGGCCATGTATCATCGTGGATTTGATTTAATGTGGTTAGTAAATAGTAAATCAACATTATATGAGGAATTAGGTTTTGATAAAGAAAGGGCAAGTTTACCAAATTACTATAATAAAGATTTAAGTGGTTCATTTTCTATAAAAAAAACACTACCTGTATTTAGTGATTTATCATATAAAAATTTGACTGTAAAAAATGGAACAGAAGCAATAGTAGCTTATGCTAATTATAATAATATGACTAAAGAAGAATATGAATTATATTATGAAGCATTAAAAATTTATTGCCAACAAGATACTTGGGCAATGGTTGTAATTTTACAGGCATTAAGAGATATTTGTAAATAATATGTCAAAATTATCAAATATACTTGTAATAAATTCTAAAATTTTTGTATTATAATAATATGGGAGGGAATTATATGTTATATCCATCAATAGATAAACTTTTAAATATTGTAGATTCTAAATATAAATTAGTACATGTTGCTTCAATTAGAAGTAAGCAAATGCTTGAAAATAATCATTTTCAAATGAAAGAAAATGAATATAAAAATAAAAAGGAATTAGGAAGAGCATTAGAAGAAGTTGAAGCAGGACTAATAAAAATTATTGAAGAAAACGAATAAAAATGCTTGATTATTTTATTATAATATGATAAGATAGTCATGTTCTTGGGGAATTAGCTCAGCTGGCTAGAGCACCACGCTTGCACCGTGGGGGTCAAGGGTTCGAATCCCTTATTCTCCACCAAGTTGATTATGAAACCTATAAATATAGGTTTTTTATTTTGTATAAAAATAATTTTCTTTTTTTAAAAACTTTGATATAATTTTTTTGTTGGTGATTAAATGAATCAAGAAAAAATTGGCAAATTTATTTATGATTTACGTAAAAAATATAATTTAACACAAGCAGAATTAGCTAATAAATTACATGTAACGGCTCAAGCAATTTCTAAATGGGAAAATGGACGAGGAGTTCCAGACATTGAATTATTAAAAAAGCTTAGTGAAGAATTTAATGTAAGTATTAAAGAATTAATTGATGGTGAAGAAGAAAAACATAAACATAATAAATATATGTTGTTAGGATTAATAATTTTTAGCATTTTAATTATAATTGTATTAATAATATTTTTTCTAATTAAAAATAATGATGAATCATTTAATTTTTCCTCTTTAATTTGTAATAATGATTCTTTTAATATAAGTGGTGTAATTGCTTATAATGACTCAAAAAAATCAGTTTATATTTCGGATATTACTTATTGTGATGATACTAAAGATGAACCTAAAGCCATAGCAGTAGAATGTATTTTATATGAGATTGTTAATGATGAAGAAATAGAAATAGCTAAATATGGTTCTTTAAGTGATGTAGAAGATAATGAATTTATTTCAAAAAAATTAGAAAATGTTAAGTTTAATATTGATGATTATGATTGTGGATGCAATTCGCAAAATTGTAATAATTTACATATTAGAATTAGGGCATTAACTAGTAATAATGATATAGTGAATTACGAAATTCCTTTAGCTATTAATAATACTTGTAGTAATTAAATGAGTAACTAAACGGAAAGTTTAGTTACTTTTTATTTGTTTTATGATAATATGAATTTGAAGAGGTGAATAGTTTGAAAAATAAAGGAATAATTATTACGATGGGGGTTATAATAGTTGCTTTAATTGCAGTTATTGTTGTTTTACTTATTAAAGATAATCAAACAGATAATAGGGAGGAAAATAATATTAAAACAAGTGATGCTTTAAAATTTGCTGAAGAATATTCTTTAGTTGGTAAAGATAATGTTTTTGTTTATACAGATGTAGATAAAATAATTGATATTTTAGAAAATGGGACTGGAGTTGTATATTTAGGTTTTCCAGAGTGTCAATGGTGTGGACAATACGTTGTATATTTAAATGAAGTTGCTAAAGAACGAAATATTTCACAAATATATTATTACAATATTAGAGAAGATAGAAGTAATAATTCTGAAAATTATTTGAAAATAGTAGATATTTTAAAAGATTATTTACAAGATGATGAAGAAGGAAATCCGCGAATTTATGTACCTGCTGTAATATTTATGAGTGATGGCAAAATAATAGGTTTTGATGATGAAACTAGTTTAGATACTAAAGGTTGTAGTACACCAAGTGAATATTGGACAAAAGATGAAATAAATGATTTAAAAGACAGACTTAATTCTTATATTGATTATTCTAATATTTGTCTTGATTGCAATAGTTAAGTTCTTAGTAAAAGAACTTTTTTTGTGGACTAACAATATATATTTTGCTACAATGATATCAAAGAAAAGAGATGTTAATGATGAAGAAAAAAGAAGAAACATTAAAAGATAGTAGAAAATCTTTAAAAAGTTTTATAACTAAAAAGAAAATTATCATAGTAGTTATAATAATATTATTAATTATTAGTATAGCCATAATTTTTGTAGTTAGAAAAAATGATAATAAAAATAATTCTCTTAATAAAAATGACAATATAGTAAAGGAAAATAATAAAGAAGAAAATAGTCTTTTTATGGAAAAAGAAAAAATATTGAATTTATTAATAGAAGAAATTGCAAAATATCAAAGTATTTGTATAGATACTAATAAAAGTGATTGTATATCAGAATCTAAAAAAGAAGAAATAGTAAATAATTTAGAACAATTAGTTAATAAATTAAATGATATAAGTGATAATGACCAAGCTAGTTTTGATCAGCTAAAAAATGAAATTAATGATTATTTATTAGAAATAGGTTCAAATATAGATTTAGAAGAGATAATTGATAATAGTAATATTAATAATAATTTTGATAAAAAAGAACAAATGACATCAAATTCTACTAATAAAGAGGTTAATACAAGTCTTGAAGGTATTTTAAATAGTGCTAAATTAAATCCTATTAAAACTGGTTATTCATCATTGGATAAAAAAGTTAATTCAGTAATAAGCTCGGTTACTAATTCATCGATGTCTACATACGAAAAAGTTAAAGCATTATATGATTGGGTAATTAATAATATGAGTTATCAAATAGGCTTTATAATGGGAGAGGAAATTGATGCTTTAATAAATGCTTATGGTTATTATGAAATGGATGCTAATCAAATATTTTTAGCAAGTAATGGATTTGCAACTAAAAAAGGGTCTTGTGATAATTATTCAGCAATGTTCATGATTCTTACAAGAAGATTAGGTTTAGATAGTTATGTAATAAGTGCTAGAAATAAAAATGGTACAGGACATACAACTGTAAATATAAAAATTAATGGTAAATATTATAATTTTGATCCTCAAAGAGAAGACAATTCATTAAAAAATGGCAAAATAATGTATTATGCTTTTGGGGAAGATGATAATGATTCTAAACCATATACTTATATTAATCGCAATAAAGATGTTTCATCATTTCATAAATTTAGTAAGCAACCAGAAGAAAACTATTTTAAAGCTAGCATTACTATTAATGGTAAAACTTATAATGCTAAAAGTCTTACGAATAAATATAATTCAATCATATCTGATGTTATAGAAGTTGATTATAAAAATCATCCAAATACTACAATAAAAGTTGAAGTTGATAAAAACGTAACTTATATGTGGACCACAGGAGGTCATACTAATCTTGATTGGGAAAATAGTTATGTTAATGGCCAAGCAACAACTGATAAATATGGCGAAATAACTATTAACCAAACATATTCAGCTAAATATGATTATACAATTCATATCATTGATAATGATGGTAGAGAAATTAATTTTATTGTTCATTTTAACTTTAGAGATGCATCTAAAAAATTAAGTATATCAGCAAATACTGGCGATTTTTCATATAATGACTATATTTTAATAGGAGTTTCTTCTTATGACAGTGTAGGAAATGTAAGCTATAGTGCTAAAGTTATTGAAACTAATGACCCAAAAGGCGCAAGTGCTATTCTCATTGGACCAGCGAATGGTTATACTTTTAAAATTTCTAATCTAGATAGAAGTAATTATTATTATAAAATAGAAATTACTGGAACTGATGAAGCTGGAAATGTAGCTACAGATATTATATCTGGAAATGAATTATAAAAAAAATTTTCAAAAATTTAGCAAGATATGATAATGCTATTTTATCATAAGTTTTTCATGAAATGTTGAAATAGTTATTAATTGTGAATTAAAAAAAGCATTTTAAGATTTTAACTTGTAATAAAAACATAATTTGTGTTATAATTTGCTTAATCAGTAATTGATGGAATTTACAACTCCGGAGCTGAATCGCGAAATGGCGTTAAATATAAGAGATAAATAAAGGATGGTACCGTGCACATTTGCACTCCTTTGAGACCATCTTTTTTATTTTAAGAAAGGAAAAATAAAATGACATTATTTGAAGAATTAAAATGGCGTGGATTAATAAATGATATAACCAGTCCAGATGTAGAAGAAGCTATAAATGGTGGAGGATTAAAGTTTTATATTGGTGTTGATCCTACAGGAGATAGCCTTCATATTGGACATTATTGTACTGTTATAGCCATTACTAAAAGATTGATGGAAGCTGGACATACTCCAATTTTAATTGCAGGAGGTGGAACTGGTTTAATTGGAGACCCTAAGCCTAATGTAGAAAGACCAATGATTAGTAAAGAAGCAGTTAAACACAATATTGAATGTATAAAAAAACAATTAAGTAATATTTTAGGAGCAAACATTCAAATAGTTAATAATGCTGATTGGTTGTGTGAAATGCCTGCGATTGATTTTTTAAGAGATTATGGGAAACATTTTAATATTAATTATATGCTTGCTAAAGATACGGTAAAAAGAAGACTCGATATTGGTATAACTTATACAGAATTTTCTTATATGATATTACAATCAATCGATTTTTTGAAAATGTATGAAAATTATGGTGTAACTATGCAAATTGGAGGTCAAGATCAATGGGGAAACATTACATCTGGATTAGAGTTAATTCGTAAAATTCATGGCCCTGAAGTAAAATGTTATGGCTTTACTGTTCCTTTAGTTACTAGAGCGGATGGAACTAAATTTGGTAAAAGTGAATCAGGAGAAGCATTATGGCTTGATATAAATAAAACATCTAGTTATGCTTTTTATCAATATTTAATTAACACAGAAGACACAAAAATAATAGAATATTTAAAAAAACTTACTTTTTTAAATAAAGAAGAAATAGATAAACTTGAAGAAAATTTAAAAAATCATCCAGAACAAAGAACTGCTCAAAAAGCTTTAGCTAAAGAAGTTATTACATTTTTACATGGAGAACAAGAATTTAAAAAAGCTTTAAATATTAGTGAATGTTTATTTTCAGATAAAATATGGACTTTATCTAGTGAGGAAATACTTTCTTCAATTAAGGATATTCCAAAATTTGCTATAAAAGAAGACATAAGCTTAATTGATTTGTTAGTTAATGCTAAAATTGTTAATAGTAAACGAGAAGCTCGAGAAATGATTAGCGCTGGAGCTATTCAAATTAATAATACAAAGTGTACTGATTTAGAAAAAAAAGTAACTATGAATGATGGAATTGATGGTAAAGTATTACTTTTAAAAAAAGGTAAGAAAAATTATTATTTAGGAATTATAGGTTAATAATATGTGATAGTTTTTTATTACATCATAAAATAAAATAGATAATTATATTGAAAGACTCTTATAATAAAAACTAGATAAGTCAACTTATACAAAATTTGATAAAATTAATCTAGGA
>CALVVG010000015.1 GCA_944363795.1 uncultured Bacilli bacterium
AAAAATTTAAAATTTTATAAAAATAATATTAATAATATTTTTAATAAAAAAATAAAAATTTTTTAAAAAAAAAAAAAAAAAAAAAAAAAAAAAAAAAAAAAAAAAAAAAAAAAAAAAATCAATCTTTTCAGATCAATCTTATCTTTAAATCCATCTAGAAATATATATTACTCTAGTTGTATATTCTTCATAATTATTAAATATTTTAATAATAGAATTTATTATTTCTTTTAAAAGATCTTTAGCATCTTTTTTTACTCTAATATTTAATATTTCTTTTTGCATTTCTTTTCGAAATAAATAATCATCAATATATTTATTTACCACATGGTCTAATTGTTTAATTCTTTCTACATCTTCTAAATTATTAATATCTATTTTAAAAATATATTTTTGATATAATTTAATTAATTTTTCACTTATTATATCATCTTCATAGGGTACAAAATTCATTATTTTATAAAAGTTGGGACAATAGCCGATAATTTCTTTATTAATATTCATTATATCACCTTCTACCTTAAATAAATCTTACTACAAATAAAGTATTTTGTAAATACTAAATAAGTGATATAATTAATTTAGAAAATAAGGAGGTTATATGGCAACTAGGAAAAGATTAAAAAAGCAGGTATATATTGTTTTAGGTATAATAGTTATAATATTTATTGTTAGTATTGTTGGTATAAATAAATATCAAGAGTACAAATATCATCAAACATATGAATATAAATTTTTAGAACAAGGATATAATGCTAATGAAGTAAAAATATTATTAAATAATATTGAAGAAGAAAAGAAATTAATTTTTTTACTAAAAGAAGAAAAAAATAGCAAAATCATTAATATTTTAGAAGAAAAATATTATTTAGATAAAAATTTTTATAATTATATTGATTATATGCAAAACAATACAGAATTAGATGCCAAAGAAATTGTCAGAAATATTAATATTCATTTAAATTATGATTTTTATGAAACTAAGTTAAATACTGATACATCTGTAGATACCTCAATGCTAGTTAATAAATATTATACATTAAGTAATGATTATGAGCCCGACGATTTAGTTAATGTTTCCCAAAATTATGCCTGGGGAGATATTGGCTCTCAAAAAGTACGAGAAGTTGCTTACAATGCTTTTTTAGATATGTGGAATGCTGCTCATGATTCTGGGTATTATTTAATGATTAATTCTTCTTATCGCTCTTATGCTGATCAAGAAGCAGTATATGAAAATTATAAAAAAATTAGCGGGGAATCTGGTGCTGACAAAATTGCTGCTAGACCTGGTTCTTCCGAACATCAAACAGGATTAGCTATCGATATATTTAGCAAGACAAATACTAATAAAAATACTTTTGCAGATACTGAAGAAGCAAAATGGTTAGCTAATAACGCTTATAAATATGGTTTTATTTTAAGATATCCTGAAGATAAAGTCGATATTACTGGTTATTCTTATGAAGCTTGGCATTATCGTTATGTTGGAGTAGATATAGCCACTTATATTTATAAAAATGATATAACTTTTGAAGAATATTATGCTTATTATATAGAAAAATAAAATGAAGAATTGTACACTTCATTTTATTTTTATTCGTTTTAATAAACTTAAATCCATATCAATATTATTAATATTTAAATCTAAAGTCATATTAGGAACATCGCTAGTAATATATTTCTTTGTATATCTTTTGACAACTAATATATTCATTTCAATAAGTGGTAAAAGCATTTCATTATATATTTCTAATGCTCTTTTTTTATCATTAAATCTATTATAAAAGAAAGTAAAATCTTTAGCAGATTTAATTCCATTCATTGTTAGAAAATATAAAAGTGTTTGATAATCTATCCCTTGTAATTTGTAATTAACATTGTGAGCAATATTTTGAATAACAGATTCTTTTTCTAATTCTGTTTTAACGGTTATCAGCATTAGATTTAAAAACTTAGTAAGATTTAAACTTTGTTTAGCTTCACTGATTATTTTATCGTAAATGCTTCCTTTAAAACTAATACCACGATTAAATATAATAAAAGGGTAAGCTTCTTGGCTTAATAAATACCACATAGCAATAGTTCGAGATGTTCGACCATTAACATCAAAATAAGGATGAATGTAAACAAAATAAAAATGTAATATTTGTGACTTTAAATATGAATCAACTTTATCTAAATCAAATTTATCTAAATTTAAAAATTGAAAATATTTTTGCATTAACTTTGGTACAATTTGATAATTAACTCCCTCATCAATCGAATCATCCAATCTACCACATCGCAAAATATAAACAGGAGCTAAACGATAAAGTTCTCCCATATGATTTAAATCATATACATCAAGTAATCCGTTGCTTAAAATATCATAAAGTTCCTTTAACACTTGTTCAGATACTATATCATGATTTAAAATAAACTGGTATCCGCGATACAGATTAACAATTCGTTTTCGGACATTAATATCCTTTATTTCCTGCTCTTTTTTTTTAATAATATTTTCAATTAATAAAAGATCATCACCATAACCTTCAACTTGATTATTAGCTTTTATTTCATGAGAAAATAACATTTTTTTAGCAAAATGTAAATTATCTAAATTTGAAGTATTTTCTAAAAACAATAATAATTCTCTATAAATATCTTTTAATATTTCTTCTGAATAATAAAAATTATTTCCTCTTTCCGATATTAAATCTAATTTTTTATATAACATTTTATCCTTCCTTAATACAAATACTAAAATTCAAAAATTTATAAAACTTAATAAAAAAATTATTTTTGACAATTTGGACAATAATAAGTACTACGTCCTCCAACTTTAATTCTTTTTATTTTAGCATGGCAAATAAAACATTCGGCATTTTCTCTTTTATGAACCATTAAAAATTGTTGAAATCTACCTGTAACTCCCAAAGATGAAGTGTAGCTTTTAATTGTAGTTCCTCCATATTTTATAGCTTCAGTAATTATTTTTTTTGATGATTCTTTAATTTTTTCACATTCTTCCATGGTTATTTCATTGCCCCTTTTTAAAGGATATATTTTTGATGCAAATAAAACCTCATCAGCATAAATATTACCTAAGCCTGCTATTATTGTTTGATCTAATAAAATGGTTTTTATAGGTAATTTTTTGGCATGAATTTTTTCATATAAATAATGAGCTGTCAATTCATTACTTATGGGTTCAATGCCTTGTTTTTTTATGGCTTCAACTTTTTTTAAATCCTCTTTTCTCACTAAATTCATACGGCCAAATTTTCTAGTATCATGATACCTTAAGTCCGTATTATCAGTAAATGTTATAATTATATGTTCATGTTTATTAATTTCATCCAAAGAATTCTTAACAAAAAATTTACCTTCCATTCTTAAATGACTTAATAAATAATAATCACCTAAGTCAAAGATTAACCACTTACCTATTCTTTTAATATCTATAATCTTTTTTCCAGGCAATATTTTCAAAAAATCATCAATATTACTTTCAAGCATTTTTTTATATATAACATTTACACTTTTGATTTCTTTATTTAAAACCATTTTTTTCAAAGTATTTCTTACTGTTTCAACTTCTGCAATTTCTGGCATCTAATCACCTACTTCTTATTTTGCCTCATACCAATTTATTCCCGTATCTATTTCTACTTTTAATGGAACATCTAATTTATAAACATTTTCCATTTCTTCTTTAATTATCTTTTTAACTAATTCTAATTCACTATTTTTTACATCGACAATTATTTCATCATGCACTTGTAATAATATTTTACTAGTAATTTTTTCTTTTTTAAAACGATTATAAACATTAATCATTGCCATCTTCATTATATCAGCACTAGTTCCTTGAATGGGAGTATTCATAGCCATTCTTTCTCCAGTACTTCGAATAATATAATTAGGATTTTTAATTTCATCAATTACCCTCTTACGCCCAAATAAAGTTTTGACATAACCATTATCATGAGCAAATTTCACAATATCTTCAGTATATTTTTTTACTTCTGGGTAAAGTTCAAAATATTTTTTTATAAAATCATCAGCATCTTTTTTAGAAATATGCAAATTTTCTCCTAAACCAAAGCCACTAATTCCATAAACAATTCCAAATATTACTGCTTTAGCAGTTCTACGCATTGTTTTAGTAACAGCTTCTTTTGGTATACCATAAATATCACTAGCTACTTTAGTGTGAATATCAAAATCTTTTTTAAATGCATCTATCAAACCAGCACTTCCAGAAATGTGAGCTAAAATTCGAAGTTCGATTTGTGAATAATCGGCACTTAAAAGTAAATCATTAACAGGTACAAAAGCTTTTCTGATATTGCGTCCTAATTCTTCTCTCACTGGAATATTTTGTAAATTTGGATCAACTGATGAAAGACGTCCTGTTCTAGTTAAGGTTTGTTTATAAATTGTATGAATTTTACCATCTTCTAAAATATAATTTTTTAATCCTGCTATGTATGTACTATTTAATTTGGTTAATGCTCTATATTCTAATATTTTTTCTGCAATAGGATAATCTTTAGCTAATTTTTCTAATACTTTCACATCGGTTTTGTAACCTGTTTTATTCTTTTTCCCATTTGCTAATTGTAATTTTTCAAAAAGTACTTCCCCTAATTGTTTAGGACTGCCAATATTAAATTCCATGCCTGCTAAATTAAATATTTCTTTTTCTAATAATTCTATTTTTACCTCAATTTCTGCTTGCATTTCATCTAAAACATTTTGTTCAACTTTAATTCCTGTTATTTCCATATCTGCTAATACTTTTACTAAAGGCATTTCAATATTATTAAATAAGTACCAATCATTTTCCATTTGCATTTTTTCTCTAAAAGTTGGAGCAATATTATATAAAAAAATACTTTTTTTTACAATTTGTTCAATATTTTCAAAGTTATTTTTTTTAAGTGAATCATAAAATTCTATCTCTTCGTCAAATTGATGAGCTAAATAAGCTATATCATCTTTTGAATTATAACCTAAAATATATGCTGCAATAGAAACATCAAATATTCCATTTATAAATATTTTAGTATTACCTATAATTTTTTTTATATCATAGCTAATAATTTTTTTATCTTTAATTATTTGTAATACTTCATTAACTAAATCCTTTTTTACATAATAATTATTTTTACTATCACTTATACTTAACCCAATAATATTAGCTTGATGATAGTTATTATCATCCAGTTCTAAATAAATAGCAATTTCATCTTCTAAAATTAAATCTTTTATACTGTTTAAATCTTGATATTCGATTTTTTCTTCTTTGTTTATTTTATCATTTTTTAATAGGGAAAAAAACTCTAATTCTTGATATTTATCATGTAACTTTTTTAAATTCATAAATTTATATCTTAAATCTTCTAAAGTAATATTTAATGGTACATCTCGATAAATAGTGGCAATTTTTTGACTCATAAAAGCATTTTCTTTATCTATCATTAATTTTTCTTTGACTTTACCTCCTATTTGTTCTAAATTAGCATATATATTATCTAAAGATTTATATTCTTGTAATAATTTTAAAGCCGTTTTTTCTCCAATACCTTTAACTCCAGGAATATTATCAGATGCATCCCCCATTAAAGCTTTTAAATCAATTATTTTAATTGGTTCAATTCCATAATCAGCAACAAATGTTTCATAATTGTATCTTATAAAACCAGTTTGTTGTAATAATTTAACTTCCGTTTCTTGACTAATTAATTGTAATAAATCTTTATCACTTGACACTATTGTAGAAACAAAATCTGGATCATTTTCAGTCATTTTAGTAATTGTTCCGATTATATCATCAGCTTCATACGGTGCCATTTCAAAATGTTTTATTCCCATAGCATCCAATATTTCTCGAGCAACTGGCATTTGTATTTTCAATTCTTCAGGAGTTTGACTTCGGCCTTCTTTATAAAATGAATATTCTTCTTTGCGAAAATTTTTACCAATATCAAAAGCAACAGCCATATACTCTGGACTTTCTTCTACTATAATTTTATTAATCATTGAAACAAAGCCAAATAATGCATTAGTGGGAAATCCTTTAGAATTTTTCATCATTCCTCCACTATAAGCTGTTGCAAAGTAACTCCTAAACATTAAATTATTACCATCAACTAAAATTAATTTTTTCATAAAATTCACCTTATAAATAGTATAACATATTTAAAAATTTAATTTTAGTCTTTTATAATTATTTACTTTGTTCTTATTAATTTATTTTCCTTATTATAAATTTTATTATATAATTTATTAATATTATCTAAATACTTTATTCCATCATCAAGTATTTCTAAAGGCAAACTTTCCTTTTTATAATATTTAGTTTGTAATCCAAAATGAATTAATAATATTCTTCGATATTTTGTAGGAACAAGTTTAATCAAATTATCTAATTGAAGGTCCTCATATTTATTTAATTTTAAACATAAAATTTTTTTTACTATCATTATCCATTGTTGTAAAATTTTTTCATTTTTAAGAAATTCTTCTTTTTTACCTAAAGGTATTAATAATTCATTAAATGATTGGTTTAAGTCAGTTCCATAATAATTTTGAAAAAATAATTTAATATCTTTTATAACATCTTCAGTATTTATTAAATAATTTAAAATACTTTGGTCACATTTTAATTTTTCCCACAAAAAGCTCGATTTTTCTTTAATACTTTTATTATTTAAGTAATAAACTATACTTTTAATTTGAGTCTCATTTTCTTTATAACTTGAAGTAATTGAATCAAGATTATTTCCAAAAGACTGAAATAATATATTTTGTTCATCAATTGATAAAGTATTAAATTTCATCAATTTATTATTACTATCACTATCATATAATAAATCCCAAAAAGAGGAAATTGATTTTTTATTATAATATCCATCTAATAAAGAAATATTACTAAAACTTAAAATAATATTTTGAGCTCTTTTTATTATTTGTCTTACTAACTCAATACTTACATTGTACTCTTGAGCTATTTCCCGAAAAGAATGTGGTCTTGCATATTGAGGATTTTCATCTTTACTAATTCCATAATACATTCTAATAAATTTTTCTTCGCATGTTGGTAATTGATTTAAAAGTATATTAATATTAGTATTTAATTCTTTTTGACAATAACTTTCTTCAATATCAAATGATCCACGTACTGCATCTTTTACTAAATAACTTCGATTTTCCCTAGTATTATCCATTAAATAACTATCTAATGAAATATATTCTTTATAAAAACTCAAATCTTTTTTTAAAGTATTTAAATTAATGTTTAATTCTTGGGCTAATTCTTCAATAGTAGGTTTTCTATTAAATAATAATTGATATCTATTATTAATTACATTGACTTTAATTTTTAAATAATATAAAGATGGAGACATTTTAATAATATTTTTATTATCTATAATTAATCGTTTTAAAGCTTGATGAATCCATATCGTTGCATAAGTTGAAAAACTATTACCTTTTTCTATATCAAATTTATCAATTGCAATACTTAATCCTATTATACCCTCTTGAAATAAATCATTATAAGATATTCCTTTACATACATACAATTTAACAATCGATTTTACTAAAAGAATATTATTATTAATGATTTCCCCCATTAATTGTTTATATTGTTTTTGATATTCTTCTACTTCTTTAAATTCTGCACTAACCATTTTTTGTTTTACATCAACAAATTTTTTTAATAATAAAATATTATCATTATTATATAATTTTCCTTCTTTTTTTAAATAATTTGGATAAAACTTCCCCATTAATACCACCAGCGAACTATATTCTAACATAAATTGTTAAAATGTACATATTTTTTTTAAAATAAAATAGACTTTATTAGGTGTTATAAATGTTTTTAAGTTTATTAAATATTATAAAAGATATGTTGTTTTTTACTGGCAGTTATTCTAATAATGTTTTTCCTGAACCTTTAAATACAGAAGACGAAGAAAAATGTATTGTAGCTATGTTAAATGGTGATAAAAATGCTAGAAATAAATTAATTGAACATAATCTTCGTTTAGTTGCCCATATTGTAAAAAAATTTGATACTAAAGAAACAGATACGGATGATTTAATAAGTATCGGAACTATTGGCTTAATTAAAGGAATTGATAGTTATAAAAATAATAAAAAAACAAAAATTACAACTTATGCTGCTCGTTGTATTCAAAACGAATTATTGATGTATTTTCGATCAAATAAACATGCTAGTGTTACTGTTAGTTTAAATGATGCTATAGGTTACGACAAAGAAGGAAATGAAATTAATTTAATCGATGTAATAAAGGATCAAGAAAAAGATTTAATTGATGAATTAGCCATAAAAGATAATGTCACTTTACTAAATAAGTATTTAAAAATATTAAATGATCGTGAAAAAGAAATTGTTATCAAAAGATATGGTCTATACAATACAAAAGATATGACCCAAAAAGAAATAGCAAAAGAGTTAAAAATATCAAGAAGTTATGTTTCACGAATAGAAAAAAGAGCCTTAACTAAAATGCTCACTGAATTTATCAAAAACAAAAATATAACATAAAAAAACTCCCAAAGGAGTTTTGAACATTTGCCTTAATTATTTTTCTTTTTTAAGAAAATAACAGTCGCAGCTATTCCAACAGTACATAGTAATCCAATAGTAGCATAAGCGATAATGTTATCATTTGTGCTAGGATTTTCTACAACTGGAATATCTTCTTGTGCAATTAAATTATTAATACTTAAAACATATTCAGAATAATGTTTTAAAGTAATATTAGCTAAGCCATCTTTATCAACATTAACTTTATCAACAAATTCAAGTTTTTTACTTTCTGAATTATAATAATACAGATTTAATTCTTTACCAGCATAATTTGCTAAAATTAAATTTACTAATATTTGAGATGCTGGTAAAACTCCTGATTCATTTGATTTAATGAAAATGTTTCCATCTGCTACAAAACCCTTTAAATCATCATTTTCTGTCGTTTCAGTGATATTTAAACTTAAATCTTTTACTGTATTATTTAAATCAGTAACAATATCTGATTTATTAATAGTAATAGTATAATTTTTATAATCTAAAACCAATTTATCATAACTGTCACTAGCTGAAATTGTATTTAATGAATCATTTAAACTAAAATCTTCAGAGCTTGCATCTACTACAGTTCCTTTTTCATCTTCAGTTGTAACATTATAAATACCTTCACCATAATTTATTGTAACCAAATAATTTGAATCAACAATTTGGGTTCTATCAGCTTCTAAAGCTTCATCACTAGAATTATTAACAACTTTCATTGCTGAATTTCCTAATAATTTAATATTAAAATTACCAGTTTCTAATCTAGTTGTTTCTCCAGCTGGAGCATCAGTTCCAATAACCAAGTCTCTTACATTATCTGTAAACGTATTATTTTCAATTATTACATCTGGCATTGAGGTTAAATATGATTTATTTTTAACTTTAATTTTAATTCCTCCACCAGTTGTATTTTGTTCTGAAGATAAGACATTTTTAAAAGTTGAATTAGTGATAAATATTTTTTCAATAGCATATTCTTTTTTTGCACTATTTCCAATATTAATATCTATACCAGCAGCACTTCTTTTAACTAAATCAGCTTCCGAACCACTACCTTCACCGCCATCAACAGTTCTCGTTCCATCAAATGTAGAACCATCAACAACGATACTAGCAAATTGATCTGCATATATACCAGCTTTTGTATAATTAGAAATTGATACATTATTTAATTCCAAAGTAGTATCAATAGCACTTAAATCAATACCAATTACATTTGAATCATCTGGTGCATTAACATCTATTTTAACATTATTAAAGATTACCTTAATACCTTCAGTTCTAATTGTAAAATTACCAGTAATCGTATGATTATTACCATTAATAGTAGTATCTTCAGTAATATCAAAATCTGATGCTTTCATATCTTCAGTCATATTATATACTTGAGCTGAAGCAATATTTAATCCCATAAAGCAAGCAACCAAAACACCTAAAAATTTAATTGTTTTCTTCACAATCGTATCCTCCTTTTCTATTTTAATTATAACATAAGTATTTATAAGTAACAATATTAATATTTTTCTTATTTACATAAAAATGACTTTTTATAATAATTCGATACAATATGGATTACTAATGGTCCTATTTTCACTAGATAAAACTACATCCAATTTAAAATAAAAAGTAGGTCTTATAATCCTAGTACAATTTGCTGTATCATGATTCAAACTACCATCATAATAAAAACGATATACTTAACGTTAATTAGATAAATAAGGGATTAATTGTCTATTCATTCAATTCCATTACACATCTTATTATTTGCTATTAAAGTCTCTTTGGAATAATTAGATAAACTAGTGCTTCAGCCTTTATTTTTTTCTTCTTCATATATTCCAGTATCCGATTCTGTTTCTAATATCATTGTAAACTTTTTTTTGTTTACTTTCTTTTATATTAATATTTTTAATCTATTACATTTACTATTATTACACCAATTACTATTAATATTATGAATACCACTAATAATTTTTTTCATGAGTACACCTCTATTTTCTCCATTACAAAAAAAAAGTCAAATGACTTTTATGAATAAACAAGTTAATAAGAATCAATGTTTATTTTTACTTTTTTCATTTTATTTGTATAAGCAAATGCTTGAATAACAGTTCTAATTGCAGATGCATTTTTACCATTTTTACCAATTAAAGATTTCATTTCTGAATTTGGAACAATTATCTCAATTATTTTAGTATCTTCATCTGATTCAAAGCATTCTACTTTTACTAAATCTGGTTCACGAACTAATGATTTAATTAAAAAATCAGTAAATTCCACTATATTCATACTATTTACCTTTTTTTACTTTTGATTCAGCAAATTCTTTCATGATACCTTCTTGTTTTAATAAATTTTTAACAGTATCGGTTGGTTGAGCACCATTATTTAACCACTTCATAGCTTTTTCTTTATCAATATGTACCTCAGCTGGTGAAGTTATTGGATTATAGGTTCCTACTGTTTCAATAAATCTTCCATCTCTCGGACTTCTTGAATCAGCAGCAACAATTCTATAACTAGGTCTTTGTTTAGCACCCATTCTTTTAAGTCTTAATTTAACAGCCATTTTTCTCTCCTCACTTCCTTATTACATATTACTATATAGCGTTTACTTTGTCAACTAATTTTTGTTGACGTTTAATTTATTTTTTTTAAAAAAAGCATCACTCAGATGCTTCATTCAAATAATTGTCATTTACCTCATCAATTTCATCGATATCTTTTTCATCAAATATTTCTTCATAATCATCTTCATCATCTTCAACACTAACTTTTACTTTTGTATCCCCTACAATTTCAACTCCTAACTCTTTTTCAATAGATAATCTAACTGAATCATCTTCAATTTTGACATTAGAAACTGTTGGTTGTCTTAAGCATCTAACAATAATTTCTGAGGCATCATTCAAATTATGATCTTCTTTTAATGGTACATTCATTGTATCATTATAAATAAAATTTCGTGTTGATACTGCTGTTTTTTTATCATTATCATAAGAATACCATACATTTACATCAAAAGATCCATTAACTAATACTTTACCAGATGAGTTTTTACTACCACTAAACTTATGATTAATAACCCAACAACCTAAAACTGTATTTGGAACTTCTTCAGGAGTTAATAAAAATTCATTACTACTCGTTTTTTTAGCTTTACCTATGACTGCTTTTGTTACTATTTCTTTAAAATTAGTCATGCAAATCACCTTCCTAATTAAATATATGCAAAATCCTAATAAATGAACACTTTAATTTTTAGTTTAACTATAATTATAAATGTGTTATACTTAACGTGGTGATAAAATGAAAGAAAATTGTTTATTTTGTAAAATTGCAAAAAAAGAAGTTTCAGCTAATATTCTATATGAAGATGATGATTTAATGATTATTTTAGATGCCTATCCAGATAGTGATGGTCATACTTTAGTTATACCTAAAAAACACTATGAAGATATATATGAAATTGATTCAGAAACATTAAACAAAATAATTGAAAAAGGAAAATATGAAGCTAAGCATATTATGACAAAGTTAAATAAAACTTCATTAACTTTTTTAATAAATTATGGTGATGCTCAAGCAATAAAACATTTACATTTACATTTGTTACCAAATTATGGTAAAAAAGAACATAATTATACAAAAGAAGAAATATATAATATTTTAAAGAAGGATTAATATGGCTAGAAGTAAAAAAAAATTAAAAAAGAAAGCTCTTTATAGCATTTTATTATTTATTATAATAATTGGAGGCGTATTATTTAGCTACAATTATTTTCTTAAAGAAAATAAATCTAATAAAAATACCACTAATATAAATTCTAGTACATCTAATAATAATAATAAAGAAATAAAAGAAAACGAAGTATATAAAATCAATTTAATAGCCACTGGAGATGCTCTAATTCATAATGCAATTTTTTGGGAATATGAAACTGCTAATGGTGGATATAATTTCGATGGTGCACTAGATTATATTCGTGATATTGTCAGTAAATATGATATAGCTTACTACAATCAAGAAACCCCATTTGCAGGTGGTGAACCTGATGGATATCCACAATTTAGTACACCATCTGAATTTGGTGATGCTATGATTAAAGCTGGATTCAATATGGTATCACTTGCTACTAATCATACTATGGATAAAGGTGAAAATGGAGTTTTAAATTTTTATAATTATTTTAAAAATAAAAAAGGTATTGTTTATAACGGAATTGCAGATAGTAATGAATCACGTAACAATTTTATAATTGGCGAAAAAAATAACATTACTTATGCAATGCTTTCTTATACAACTTCAACTAATGGTATTAATGTTCCTAGTTCTAAAGACTATTTAGTAAATATTTATAGTAATGAACAAGCTAAAAAAGATATAGAAGCTCTTAGAGATAAAGTTGATGTTTTAATTGTTGCTATGCACTGGGGAGTTGAATATGCAACCAATCCTAATGAAAGTCAAATAGAAATCGCTAATTATTTAGCTGATTTAGATGTTGATATTATAATTGGCTGTCATCCTCATGTTTTACAGCCAATTACTCAAATTGATGACACTTTAGTAATGTATTCCTTAGGAAATTTTATATCAAATCAATATGGAACTGATGACTATAATAAACTAGTTGGTTTCATGGCTACATTAGATATAACTAAAACTGTTACCCCCGAAGGACAAACTACTATTAATATTGATAACCTTGGCGGCGAACTAATATTTACAAAATATAATGGTAACCCTATAACTACTTCCAATCATGATGGTCATGTAGTTATTCCATTTAGTAAAATGATTGATAATAGATATTTAAACGACTATAAAAGAATTTATGAAAAATATTCTGAGATTTTAAAAAGTATGGGGACTCAAATAAATATAGTACCGCTACCAGAAGTAAGAAATGAAGAACTAGAAAATTAATCTAGTTTTTTTTAAATTGACAATGCCGACATAATTCATGATATTTATAATTATTATTAAAACCATTAATCATATGAACATAAGTTTCGCTTTGAATAATTTCATTAATATTATCTTTAAAAACATTGCCTAATTTGATTATTCCTAAACTATCTAAACAACATGGAATGATTGTTCCATCAACTAAAATACCAATGTGATCTTTTAAAGCACGACATGTCCCTTTAGATGAATAAAAGTCATTTGTTAAATTTGGCCAAATAAATTCCTCATCAAAGTCAACATAAATATTTTTAGCTAATTTAGTGTGTCCTTGAATTTTTATTTGATATTTTTCTTCTAATTTTTTTATTATTTCTTTTTGATAAACATTATTCACCCATAAGCGATATGATATATAAGTATTATCATATAATTTATCAACAACTTCAAATATGTCATTTAAATATGCATTTAAAGATTTATTATATTGTCTATCAAAGCTATGTAAAGAAATATTTAATTGACGAATATTATCATTATTAATTATCTTTTTTATTAAATATCCATTGGTAGTAATATTAACATAAAAGTTATTTGTAAAAGCTAAATTAATAAAATCATTAATTTGTGGATGTAATAATGGTTCACCTAATACATGCATATATAAATATTTAGTAAATGGTTTTAATTTATTTAATATAATTAGAAATTCTTGAACAGTCATCAACTGTTTTACTCTTTTATTCTTAACACAAAAATTACAATTTAAATTACATCTGTTTGTTAT
This sequence comes from uncultured Bacilli bacterium, assembly GCA_944363795.1. GTDB lineage: Bacteria > Bacillota_I > Bacilli_A > RF39 > UBA660 > Onthocola_B. The sequence goes on from CALVVG010000015.1 coordinate 14,296, forward strand.
TTCCACATAAACTTTTTTATACATAAATATCACTTTTATTATTTTATCACAAAGTTTTCAAAAACTCCTTATTAAACTTTATTTATTTTAATTTAAAATTAAGTTATAATATTAATATAAGAATCGAGGTTAATATGGCATTTATCGAAATAAAGAATTTAGCAAAAATTTATAAAATGGGCGAAATTGAAATTAAAGCAATAGAAAATGTCTCTTTTACTATTGATGAGGGAGAATTAGTAGTAATATTAGGTCCTTCTGGAGCAGGAAAGACTACTATATTAAATATACTTGGAGGCATGGACTCACCTACAAAAGGAAGTATTATTGTAGATGGAATTGATATTTCAAAATTTAATCGCAAAGAACTTACCAATTATCGACGTTACGATATCGGTTTTGTTTTTCAATTTTATAATTTGGTCGGTAATCTTACAGCATTAGAAAACGTATCTTTAGCTAATCAAATATGTAAAAATCCTCGGGATAGTAAAGAAACATTAATTAGTGTTGGATTAAAAAATAGAATGGAACATTTTCCTGCTCAATTATCCGGAGGAGAACAACAAAGAGTTTCAATTGCTAGAGCTTTAGCAAAAAATCCTAAAATTTTATTATGTGATGAACCAACCGGAGCTCTCGATTCTAAAACAGGAAAAATGATAATTAAATTATTACAAGATACTTGTCATAAAACTCATACTACTACTATCATTATTACACACAATGCCATTATATCTCAAATAGCAGATAAAATAATTAAAGTTAAAAATGGTACTATTGAATCAGTAGAAAAAAATGACCATCCTAAAACAGTTGAGGAGATTGATTGGTAATGTTGATATTTAAAAATGCTTTACTTAAAATAAAAAAACAATTTGGTAGATTTATTTCTTTAATCTTAATTGTCGCTTTGGGAGCCGCTTTTTTTGCGGGAGTTCGAGAAACATCATCTGATATGATTAAAACTTTAGATGATTATTATGATAAAACAAATTTATTAGATTTTAGAATTATTAGTACCATGGGATTAACCGAAGATGATTTAATAGCTTTAAAAAATTTAAATTCTAATTATTTAGTTGAAGCCAATTATTCTTATGATACACTTATAAATGATGAAGCTACAAAAATATATGGTATAACCCAAAATATAAATAAATTAGAATTAGTTTCAGGAAGATTGCCTGAAAAAAATAATGAATGTGTTGTTCTAGATGGTTCGTATGCTATAGGAGAAACTATAATTATCGATGATAACAACTATAATGATTATATAAAAAATAATACATTTAATGTTGTTGGAACAGTTGATAGTAGTATGTATATTTATACAAATTTAGGTACTACAACAGTATCTGATGGTAAACTTGATAATGTTATATTTATTAATAAAGACAATTTTAATTTAAAATACTATACAGAAATATATATCTTAGATACTATTGCCCAAGAAAAAATATCTTATAAAGATGATTATATAAATCAAATAAGTATTTTAAATACTGAATTAAAAAAGTTAGCTCCAATTCAAGAAACTAAAAGATATGAGCAAATAAAAACCGATGCCATGAAAAAAATATATGATGCCAGAGAAAAAATAGCTCAAGAAAAAAATGAAAATGAAAAAAAATTTACAGATGCAAAAAAAAATCTTGATGATGCCCAAAAACAAATTGATGCGGGATATTTAGAAATTGAAAATAGTTATAAAGAACTAGAAAATAAACGTCAAGAACTTGAAAATAATTTTAAAAGTCAAGAAAGTTCATTAAATGATTCACTTAATACAATTAATAATAAATTGACAGAAATTAATATAAGCACTGATAATATAGAAATATCTATCAATGAATTAAATGAAAAAATAAATGAAATTAATAATTTATTATCCAATATAGATATTTCTAGTAATGAATATCTATTTTATAATAATTATTTAAATGAAATAAACACTTTATTACAAAATTTAGAAGAAATTAAAAATGGTTATGTTAGTTTAACAAGTAGTCAAAATGAATGGAACGCAAGCTACAATACCACATTAAATTCTTTAAATGAAAATAAAGCAAATTTAGATCAAAAGCAAATTACTTTAAACGAAAATTATACCACTTATAATGAAATTTATAATACCTTTCAATCTAAATTAAACGAAAGCTATCAAGAAATAACCGATGCTGAAAATGAAATTAATAATTTAGAAAAACCTGAATGGTACTTATTTGATCGAGAAGATAATTCTGGATACACAACATTTTATGAATCGGCCACTAAAATTGATTCAATATCAGCCGTATTTCCTATATTTTTTATAGCAGTAGCATTTCTAATGTGCCTAAATACTATGTCTAGGATGATTGAAGAAGAACGTACAGAAATTGGCATATTTTACTCTTTAGGTATTAGCAAAAGCAAAATAACATTAAGTTATGTTGTCTATGTTTTAACAGCTACACTTATGGGCATTTTAATTGGCTTAGCTATTGGTTACTCAATTATTCCTAGAGTTTTATACAAAGTTTATAATTCAGCATTCATGATTCCAACTTTAAATACATATGTAAATATACCAGTATGTATCATAATTATTGAAGTATGTATAATTACAATGCTTATTGTTACAATCTATGCAGTTAATCGCAATTTTAAAGAAGCACCAGCTATGCTTTTAAGGCCTATTAGCCCAAAAAGTGGCCATAAAGTATTATTAGAAAAAATTAATTTTATATGGAAAAGAATATCATTTTCTTGGAAAGTAACCTGTCGAAATTTATTTAGATATAAAAAAAGGATTATTATGACTCTTATCGGAATAAGTGGCTGTACTGCCCTACTTCTAACGGGATTTGGTATTAAAGATAGTATATCTAAAATTACAGAACTTCAGTTTAATGTAATACAAAAATATGATTCTATTTTAGTATTAAAAAATGAAACTAATACAATTAATAACGAAATTAACAATTTTTTAGCAGCAAAAAATATTGATGAACCATTATATGCTTATATGGAAACCATGACATTTTATGCTAATAATAAAAATCATAATGTTTATACATTAGGATTTGCTAATACCAACATTGATAATTATTTTAATTTAACTAATGAACAAGGTGAAAAAATTAATTTAGATGATAATGGTGCTATTATTACCCAAAAAATAGCTAAGTTACTAAACGTTGATATTGGTGATACAATAACTATTCGTGATAATAATAACGAAATATACGTTTTAAAAGTGGCTAACATAGCTACAAATTATGTAAGTAATTATATTTATATGACTCAAGAATATTATGAATTAGCAATAAATAAAATTAATTTTAATGTATTATTTACTAATATTAATAATACCGGTAAAGCAATAATAGATAGCAATTATTTTTCAAGTATTCAATATACAGCTGATAGTATGGATATGTTAAATGATGTTATAAATAGTATGAACAATATTGTATTTTTAATAATTGGTTTTTCGTCTTTTTTGGCAATAACGGTTCTTTATAATTTAACTACTATTAACATTAGTGAAAGATTAAGAGAAATTGCAACTTTAAAAGTATTAGGCTTTAACGACAAGGAAATATCCATGTATGTATATCGTGAAACAATAATTTTAACAATAATCGGAATTGTTTTAGGCATATTTTTTGGTATAGGTTTAAACTACTTTGTTTTAACTGTAGCAGAAATTGATGAAATTGTATTTATCAAAGATATACAATTTTTAAGCTATATTTATACATTTATTATTATGATTATTTTTACTATTATTGTTCAAATTATAACTTCATTTATATTAAGAAAAATCAATATGATTGATTCTTTAAAATCAGTAGAATAAAAAAAGCCTTATATATATAGGCTTTTTTTCAATTATTTAAATCTATTCATTTGTTGCATTACTTGACGTACTTGTTTTTGACTTGGCTTTCTTCCCATACTACTCATCATTGCTTCAATCATTTTTTCATTAATCGGAGGATTTTTTTCTAATCCTTTTTTCATTAAGAAACGAGCTACAAAAAAGCCAATTACTAAACCTAGTAGTAAGCCAATTACTAAATATAATATTAATTGTCCCATAACTTTTCACTCCCTATTAATATTTTACTATACTTTATTTATTTTCACAACTTATAATCTTACTAATTCTTCTAACCAGAAATAATCTTTATTTTCAAAATCACAAGCAAATAACTCATTTAATGGTAAAAATTTACGTATATTTTTATTAATTATATTAGTTTTTAACAATATATGACTATTCTTAACCAAAATATTTGTTTCTTCTTTTCTATATTTATTAATAACTTTATGATTATCTCCAAATTTCATATAAAAATCATTATCTTTGTTTTTATCATAAATAAGCCGATTATATTTTAATTTATCTATTGGTACTATAATTTGGTCGAGTAAGTCTTTCCCATAACCTATGCTTGCTTTATCTAAAAGATAAATACCTTCCAAAGATTTAAATAAATTATAAGGAGATTCCTTCATCAATAAAGTCATTTCTCTGTTAATTTTAAATATATAAAAAGTCCTCATTTTATCACCATTATTATGATAACAAATTGGACTTAAATTATTTGTTAGATTATGTCGATGTCGACATCTTTTGTTAAATAATTTGCAATTTTTTCTAAAATAGAATTTTTATCCATTTTTAAATATTTTATTACTTCCTCTGTTTTTCCACTCATTCCAAATCTATTAATACCAAATATATATTCTGGTTTAGTAGCAAATCTATTCCACATTATACTACTACCTGCTTCAATAACAAATGTGGGTATATCTTTTGGAAGTAATTGCTCTTCATATTTAGGATTTTGCTTTAAAAATAATTCTACTGAAGGCATAGATACAACTCGAGTATCAATACCCATTGTGAATAATTCTTTAGAAATATCCATTGCTATTTCTACTTCAGCTCCAGTTGCAATAATTATTCCATCAAGACGATATTTTTCTTTTCTAATCATATAAGCACCGTATTTAACAAATTTAGCATTAGTATTTTTATTCTTATTTCGCTTTTCTTTACTAATTACTAAAGCAGTTGCACAGTTATTTTTTAAAATATATTCCCATGCTCCCATAATTTCATTAATATCAGCTGGTCGAAAAGTTATAAAATTAGGAATTGTTCTAAGCATGGTCAATTGTTCAATCGGCTCATGTGTAGGACCATCTGGACCAACAGCAACTGAATCATGAGTATAAATATAGGTTACTGGTAAATTCATTAAAGCAGACATTCTAATCGCGGGTTTTTGATAATCACTAAATGCTAGAAAAGTAGATCCAAACACTTTTAAATTGGAAAGAGCCATTCCGTTTAAAATTGCTCCCATAGCATGTTCTCTAACTCCAAAATAGATATTTTTACCTACTGGATTATCTTCACTTTGAATGCTCGATTTATCTAAATTTGTTTTACAAGATGAAGACAAATCTGCTGATCCTCCTAAAAAAAATGGATTTTTGGGCGAAATAAAATTCATTATTTTATGATTGCTTTCCCTCAGTTCTTCACAATATTCATCACTTATTTTAAATTTTGTATCATCAAAATCGATAATAAAAGCATTTCTTTCCAATAGGTTAATTAAAGAATTAAGTCCCATATTGTCACTTTCTTTTATTTCATGATATTCTTCTTCCCACTTTTTATAATTACTTTCTATTCGATTATTAATAAACGATTGTAAGTAATTAAGATATTTATTATCAATATTAAATGCTTCCGTAGTTATTTTAAATTTATGTTTTATATTGGCTAAATCTTCTTTAGATAAAGGTTTACCATGGACTTTATTTGTTCCTTCTAAAAGAGAATCTTTGCCCAAAATTGTTTGACAAATAATTATAGATGGCCGATCACTTTTTTTGGCTTGTTTAATTGCTTTAGAAATTTCATGATAATCATTACCATTTTTTACTACTAATACATTAAAATTCAAAGCTTCAAAACGGATTTCTATATCTTCTGTAAAAGTTATACTTGTATCGCTATCTAAACTAACATTATTACAATCATATAAAATTATTAATTTATTAAGATTTTGGGTACTAGCAAATGACAAAGCCTCATAACTAATTCCTTCCATTAAGTCCCCATCACCACAAAGACAATATGTATAATAATCAATTAATTTACTATTTTTCTTTTCAATATTTACTATTTTATTTAAATATCTTTCGGCTAATGCCATGCCAACTGCCATACCTATACCTTGACCTAATGGTCCAGTAGATACATCAACTCCAGGTGTAATTCGATATTCTGGATGACCAGGAGTTAAAGAATTTAGCTCACGGAAATGCTTTAATTCTTCCAACTCGATATCAAACCCAGCATGATATAACATTGAATATAATAATGCCGATCCATGCCCAGCAGACAAAACAAAGCGATCTCTATTTATCCAGTTTGGATTACTTGGTATAATATTCAAATGATCTTTATATAAAGCATATACTATTGGAGCTGTTCCAAGTACAATACCTGGATGCCCACTACCTGCTTTATCAATCATATCTAATGCTAACACTTTTATACTATTGATAACATCATTATCAATTTTACTCATTCAATTCACTTCCTCTATGTTAAAATAATAACATAAATTGTTAGAAAAAGAAATGTATATAATAAAATTAAAAAAAACTTATATCATTAAAGAATATAAGTTTACCTTTGAATAAAGAACATATTCATGCAAAATAGAAATGCAGCTCCAATTGTTAAAGGGACTTTATATTTCGCGCATTCTTTAACAGCTACAACTTTATCAGATATTGAAACAATCCAACTACCAACATATTTTGGAAACACTTTAGTAACTGGGAACATATGTGCAGCAATTATATTTTCTTGCATTTTAGATACTTCAAAATTTTTTTTAGAATTTTCTGCAGCTTTCAATGGATGATTTATAAAACTATTTTTTTCTATTTCTTCTTTTTTAAAAAAATCATGCAATAATGCTGCTCTAGTAATATCTTCATAATTTTTAACATTTAATTTTTTACAAGTTAAATATGTTAACCTTGCAACATTAAGTGAATGATCTAGACGAGAAATACCATGATGAATTTCATATTTTAACTCAATAAATTTCTCATTTTTTAAAATATCATTAATTATATTATTAAATTCTATTTCTTTATTAATTGTCATTTTTCCCCTCGTAATATTAATTATATCACAAATTAGTTATTTTTGAACTACTTTTATTTAATTTGTCACAATATTATTAATTAAACTATCGTTTAACTTAAAACGATAATGACCAACTACTTGCTTACGATCAATACCATCTTCTTCATATAAATGATGTCCATCATGATGAATTATATAAGAAATACCTGATTTATTTCTTTTATCACTGACAATACCAATATGATCATTATACACTACAATATCTCCCCTTTGCCATTCAGTGTAATCCTTGACATCATTTGTCATTTTTAATGTATATTTATCTAAAAATACTTTTATGTTTTTTACTCTTCTAAAATCTATATTAGAATCAATAGTAGTTATATTATAATCATTTTTATGTTTTTTTATATCTTCATCCATCAACTCTTTTAAATTATAGCCAGCCTCTTTAAGTGCATACCAAATTAAATCAGTACAAACATAATATCCATCATTTGGATATCCGCCTTCATAATATTTACTTTTATATTTTGGTTTCATAGCAATAAAATCTCGAGCACCATCTAAAATATCTTGATAATCTTCTACCCCATCTTCATCATAATCAATATCACTAGCAACATAACTAATATTAAAATCTTGATCTGTATATGATTTACGAGGAATATAATTAAAATAATCTAAAGCAATATATACTAATAATCCAAAAAGTATTATCACTAAAACATTTCCAAACGTTAAAAATTTTTTCATTTTACTCCTTTATTTTTAAAATAAATTTTTGAGCCAAGCTATTATCATCTCTATTTTTGACATAAATAAATCCTATAATACAATATACTATTGCTCCAATAAAATTTACAAACAAATCAGTCATAGTATCATTTAATCCTATATCTAAATAACCACTATCTAATAAATATTTTTGATTATTTGTTACTATTATTGTTTCCTTAATATTGTCAATTTTAAAAGGAATATTTTTTCCATCTTCATTTAAAGCTACTGAAGAAATTTTATTTATAATTTGATCTTTTTGCATATCATATCCTAAATATTTATCTGCTCCATATTCAAAAAATTCCCATAAAACACCAATAGTCATTGAAAAACAAAAACCCACAATAGCAACAAATAAAGGAGATAAATTCCAATGTAGCTTTTCTATACGATTTAAAATATCTATAAGAGAAAAGCCAATCGCTGCACATAAAAAGCCATTCATTGTATGCAAAATAGTATCCCAATTGGTAAATACATTATAAAAATTTTGAATTTCACCAAGTATTTCAGCTGCAAAAATAAAAAGAAAAATTATTATTTCTAAAGTCTCAGGCATTTCAATTTTAAATCGTAGTTCGATTAAACTTGGAATTAAAAATAATACTAATGTTAAAATACATAAAAAAGCATTTTCATAATTGCCATTTAGCAATTGTAAAACTAAAGTTATTATAACCAAAAGTCGCAATATAATGTATATTATAAAAGCTCTTTTATGTAATTTAATTTCTTTTTTCAATTTTGTAATTAATTTTTCTTTTTGCATATACATCCCAATATAAGTTTATCAAAAAAAATAAGCTTTGAATAGTTTTTTAATTACTTTCTTGAAAATCATTTATTATTTTTAATATCTCATCATAATTTAATTTATCATAGGCATATATTTTATCTTGAATAGCATTAAGTCCACTATAATTATTATTAATATAACTTTTAAAAATTTTATTTGTTTTTTGATATACTTCGTAATACAAATTAGCTTTATTAGCTCCTAATTTTTCTTTTATATATTTAACTTGTTTGTCTAAATCATCTATAAACATTATTTTTTCAATTATTTCTTTTCCTAAAATTTGTTCTAATTGATAAGCAATAAATACTTCTTTAGGATAACCACATCCACTAGTAATTACATTATATTTTTTGGCTATTTGTCTTGTTTTTAACTCTGTTATACCTTCTCCAATGGCACTAGCTCCTACTATACCAATTAAATGACAACACTCATGTAAGGTATTTTCTAAATAATAATCGATGGGTTTTAGTCCTTTTAAAATAGCATGATTTACATAGCTAGAAAAAGTGTTATCATTTATTATTAAATTTTCATTTGTATATGCTTTATGATTTTTATTTTTACCAAAATCAGGATTAGTGGAAAGTAGTTCTAAAGCATTTATTGCTTCTTTAGGATAATATATTTTATTATTTTGAACAAAAAGACTGATTGTATTAGTATTTTCAATATTATATAAATTTTTAACATTTGTATTTTGCAACATTTTTATTTTAGCTGAAGACATATTTGAATTAAACTCTTGTATTAATATTTTTAAATTTTTTTTGATATTATCTTCTAATATTTTATTAATCATATATCCTCCAAAAAATGTTTTTTATAAGAAAAAGTCCGTATGTACGGACTTAACTATCTAAATGGTCGAGAAGACAGGATTTGAACCTGCAACCCCTACATCCCAAATGTAGTGCACTACCAAATTGTGCTACTTCTCGTTTATAAAAATAAATGGTACGCCCAAAGGGATTCGAACCCCCAACCTCTAGATCCGTAGTCTAGCGCTCTATCCAGTTGAGCTATGGGCGCAGAATTTCCCAATGCATTATCATTATATTACAGAATTTTGAAAAATGCAACTACTTTTACTAAAAAACTGGATAGAGTGTTAATTTTCATTTGGAAGTCCGTTTTTTAAAAAATACGGCATTAAGTCTGTTTATAGTATAATAACTTCCATGTT